>JAEDJS010000020.1 GCA_016296205.1 Treponema sp.
ATTCAGGATCTCTCTCCAAAGAGATTCCGGATCAGGTCCGGAATGACACCAACCATTGTCATCCTTAACTAAAGGGTGTCATCCTGAACAAAAGGGCGTCATCCTGAACAAAAGGGCGTCATCCTGAACCAACGCCTGTCATCCTGAACTCCGATTCAGGATCTCTCTCCAAAGAGATTCCGGATCAAGCCCGGAATGACACTCTTAGTGCCCGCAATGACACTCTTGGTGTTCGCAATGACACTTCCCCCCTCCCCAAAAAAATCCCCCCGTCAAAAAAAGTCAAAAAAAAAGCCTCCCTAGTTAAAAACCAGGAAGGCATTTCCATCAATTTAAATCTTAATGGTGGAATAATCTGATGCCGTTAAAGCACATTGTCATATTGTACTTATTGGCTGTTTCGATTACGTTATCATCACGAACGCTTCCACCTGGCTGAGCAATTACTTTTACACCGCTTCTGTGTGCACGTTCAATATTGTCGCCAAATGGGAAGAATGCATCGCTGCCAAGAGCAACATCTGTGTTTTTAGCAATCCATGCTTTTCTTTCTTCTCTTGTAAATACTTCTGGCTTTGTGTTAAAGAAATTCTGCCATACACCTTCTGCAAGAACATCATCATAATCGTCACTTGTGTAAACGTCGATTGTGTTGTCACGGTCTGCGCGTTTGATGTCTGCCTTGAAGTTAAGTTCAAGAACTTTTGGACACTGGCGCAACCACCATTTATCTGCTTTATCGCCGGCAAGACGTGTACAGTGAATACGGCTCTGCTGACCAGCACCAATACCAATAGCCTGGCCATCTTTTACGTAGCAAACACTGTTTGATTGTGTGTATTTAAGAACAATAAGTGCAATAACAAGATTGTCTTTTTCTTCTTTTGAAAGCTCTTTGTTATTTGTAACAATATTTGAAAGTGCGTTTTCGTCCAGTTTAATAAAGTTGTGACCTTGTTCAAATGTTACGCCGAATACCTGTTTCTTTTCCAGATCTGCAGGAACATAATTTGGATCAATCTGGAGAACACAATATCCGCCCTTTTTCTTTGCCTTAAGGATTTCAAGAGCGTCATCATCATAACCAGGAGCAATGATTCCATCACTTACTTCTTTTTTGATAAGAAGAGCAGTTGCTTTATCACACTTGTGGCTAAGTGCAATAAAATCTCCGAATGAAGACATACGGTCTGCACCACGGGCACGAGCATAAGCACAAGCCAAAGGAGTAAGCTCAACTTCGTCTGTGTAGTAAATTTTCTTAAGAGTGTCACTCAATGGACGTCCAATAGCAGCACCAGCAGGACTAACATGTTTAAAACTTGTTGCAGCAGGCATTCCAGTTGCTTCTTTAAGTTCCTTAACAAGCTGCCAGCCATTAAAGGCATCAAGAAGGTTGATAAATCCTGGCTTACCGTTCAGTACAGTGAATGGCAAGTCGCCCTTTTCCATAAAAACACGTGATGGCTTCTGATTAGGATTGCAGCCATATTTTAATTCCATTTCGTTCATGTGGAAAATATATCAATTTTTTCTAAAGTTTGCAAGGAATTGAGGTTCAAGTTGATGCCCCTCCAAAAATTGCAGGCCGTCATCCACAAAAATACGTGTCATACGCAACGACACCCGGTCGTCCACAAGGAGACGTGTCATCCACAACGGCACCCGTCATCCCGGACCTGATCCGGGATCTCATCACACAAATGGTGAATTGAGTTCAGCATGACACATGGACTCTTTTTTATAATCATTTATACCAACTATCGATTCCCATGACGGAAAATTTAAAAATTCAAATTATAAATTAACATCAAAAATTACCCGTTCCACATCAAATGGAGTTTCGCAGATAAGTTCGGCACCGTTTTCTCTGAATTCCTGTTTACTTCCAAACCCCCAGAGAATTCCTACTGCCTGAATTCCACATTTTTTGGCGCCGATAATATCAAATTTCCGGTCACCAATAAGAATCATCTGGTCTTTTTTATCTGACAAACCACAATTTTCTATAACGTGATTAATAATATCCCATTTTTGAACACGGGTTTCTTCTATATCACTGCCGCCAATAAATTCAATATACTGGCTTAACCCAAAATGATCCATCAACCTTCTGGCAAAAACTTCCGGTTTACTTGTTGCAAGATAATTTTTCTTTCCACTGGCCGCAATCTTAGCCATCAACTCTGGAACGCCATCATATACTTTGCACTGGAAAATTCCTTCTTCTGCATAAAGCTCCCGATATTTTTCCATAGCAAGACGGGCTGTCTGCTCATCCATTCCGCAAAAATTCTGAAAACTGTCCATAAGAGGCGGTCCAATAAACTTTCTGAGAGGTTCATCCCCTTCAACATCACAATTAAATGCCTTCAATGCGTAGTGAAGACTGGCAAAAATACCTTTACTTGGCTCTGTAATAGTACCATCAAGGTCCCACAAAACATGATTATATATTTTTTTCACAATAGTATTTTACACTGAAAATTCTGTATTTACAAGTTCAACTTATTCAATTATAATATTCTTATGGCAATAGCAACGTCTCAGCAGATATCACAGTACTACGAAATGTACAAAGATACAGAAGTTACTTTTACTCGCGACATTATCCGTACACTTTCAATGGATCCCCGTCAGATCTATATTAAGTGCTCAGGCGGACAGTGGCCATGCATTATTAATTCAACTTCTTTTGTTGCTGCAAAAATTATTGTTGGAACTAAAGGTGGTGCATTTCAGCAGTTGGCCCAAACAGAAGCCGCTTCATGCAGTCTTAGATTCTGTTTTTTCCTTGGCGATAACCAGATTTTGAGCTTTTTTATTTCCGGTCATGTATCATCTATCAGACTTATGGATGGTCAGTCCGACCTGGCTTTAGTTACAATTGAATTTTCACAGCGTCCTCCTGATGATTTAATAGAAATGATTGGTCACCTTCTGGATGCTAACAGCAATTTTATAAAACGAAAAGATACTCGAATCATAATTAATGCAGAAACAAAGCGTGTTCTTACATTGCAGAAAGCCGAAACAATTATTAAAGTAGACGGCGTTCCAAGAAACTGCATTATGAGAGATATTAGTTTTGGCGGTGCAAAAGTGATTCTTATGGGAATGGCTCAATTTCTTCAAAACAAGCCCATTGAACTTTTAGTATCTTTTGAAGATCCAAAAGAAACATTTTCACTTAAAGGAACAATTGTCAGAATCGAAGAAATCCAGGGACGCCGGGACATTATTGCTGTTAACATTAAATACGATGAAGCATCTATTCCACTTTCCTACAAAATGCACATAAACGACTTCATCTCTGAATCCCGCAAACGTCAGCTGTTATCTTCACTCATTGAAGACGACCAGACTGTTAATAACCCTGTCTGATTTATTCAACATAATAAACTACAATATTAATTAGAGGCATTTATGAATCCTGCAAATCCTTTAGACTCTGTATATTTTATTAATATTCCTGAAAATTTTTCTTTTTCTTCAAAAGCAATGCATATTGATACTTCAATTCCGCTGCCTGTTCAGAAGAAAGATAAAGATGCGCCAGGAGTTTTTAACATTCAGGAGCTTTCCCAGGAACAGATTTTAAGTGGAATTCTTACTGTTCTTGCTTATGATAAAAATAATAAAAATCTCAATTATTACCGCTCAGTATTAAAAGATGCCCGACCAGAAATCAAGCGTGAACTTGCAGAAGCCGCTATTCTTAAAACACGCAATGAAGACTGGGACCTGGCAGAAGAAATCTGGATGGCATTACAGGGATTTGACCCGGAAGATGTTGCAATTACAGTTAACATGGCTCTCTTTTTTGACCAGAAAGCTGACAGTTACAGAAGAAGCGGTTTGGACGAAGATGCAGATGCTTATGACGACAGCGCATTAAATTATTACAAACAGGCAATGAGTGCAGAGCCAGAAGTTCCTGATGCTTTTTTTAATGCCGCATATTTCTATCTTAAAAAGAATGACTTTGTAAACACAAAAAGCTGTCTAGAAACTTACCTTGCTCTTACTGTTGATGTAAAAGACGAAGAACTTGGGGAAAACGGCACAATGATGAAGGAACAGGCTCAGGAATTAATCCAGAAAATCAATTCACGTTCTCTGGAAGACCAGCAGTTCAAAAAAGCTTATGATTTAATCTGCCATGGAAAAGAAGAAGAAGGTCTGGAAGAAATCAGACAATTTCTGCTTACCCATCCAATGGTTTGGAACGCCTGGTTCCTTTTGGGCTGGGGACTTAGAAGACTTGAACGTTACGAAGACGCAAAACAGGCATTTCTAAAAGCCCAGGAATGTGAAGGTGGAGATGACAATGCCGACACATTGAACGAAATGGCAATCTGCCAGATGGAAACCGGTGATTATGACGGCGCTAAAGACAGTCTTATTGCCGCTCTTAATATTGATGGAGAAAATACAAAAATCATAAGCAACTTAGGATATCTTTATCTTAAACTTGGCGAAAAAGAAGAAGCAAAAAAGTACTTTAATATTGTTCTGGAAATTGATCCTGAAGATAAAATTGCCCGCTACCAGGTGGACAATTTATAAGACAATTTATAATTTTTATTTATTTATATAAACTTTGCCTTGTTTTTTTCCGAAATTCAAGGAAATGCTGTAATTTTCGTTTTATTGACAATTTTTTTAAGCGTTTATATAATTTGCTAAGGTGGTAAACTTTTATGCTTCAGTTATCATTTGTGAATTTTAGAGCAGGCTCATATCTTACTATGGAAGGTAAGACCGACAACGATAGATTTTTCATTATTCAAGTAGGTCAGGTAAGTTGCCATCATGAAAATGAAGTTCCTGGGACAACTCCAACCAAATTAGGACCTGGAGACTTCGTTGGCGTAATTCCATGTATGAGCGGTCACAGCCAGATAGAAAATGTTGTTGCTATTACCGATGTTGTTGCAATTTCTGTACGCAAAGACCAGTACGCAGAACTTATTACTCAGAATACAGCTGTTGCCATGAAAATCATTCGTGCCTTTGCCAACACAATGCGCACTTTAAACGACAACCTTACAAAACTCACACTTAATAAAGCTACAGTAGATAGTTCTGACCATCTTTATAACGTTGCTTCTTATTACGACAAAAGTGGCCTTAGTTCCATTGCTATCTATGCTTACTACCAGTATCTTAAAAGCTGCCCGGGTGGATTCCATTCTGCAGAAGCTAAAAAACGATTTATTACATTAAAACCAATCACAAATGCCGTTTACTTTGAAACTGCTCCCGACCTTGTAAGAGCATATCCAAAAGATACAATGATTTTCTCAGAAAGTCAGTATGGTGCAGACATGTTTATTATTCAGGATGGAACAGTCAGAATTACAAAAGTTGTTGACGGAAACGAAGTTGTACTTGCCGTTCTTAAAAAAGGTGACATGTTCGGCGAAATGGCTTTACTTGAAAACAAACCTCGTTCAGCATGTGCAATTGCTCATGAAGCCTGCAAACTTATGGTTATCAACAAAAGCAACTTTGACCAGATGGTAACTACTCAGCCACAGTTGATCAGCCGCCTTACAGTTACACTTGCCGAAAGAGTATGGTCAATGTACCGCCAGCTTTCAAATACACTGCTCTCTGACCCGGTTATGAAAATGCTGGATATGATGGCTCTTCAAGTTGAAAAAGCAAAGGTTACTGTTGCAAAAAACACTTCATATCAGTCAGAACTTTCTCTTTCAGATCTGGCAAATATGTGCGGAATTCCAAAAGAAGCTCAGCAGGTTGCATGTTACAAGCTTACAAATGATCCTCATATTAAGATTGTTGATAACAAAATTCTTGTTCCAGATGTACTTGAACTTCTTAAACAAGCTTCATTCAACCTTAAACAGAACAAGAACCGATAATTTTAAATTACTGCAAAAAAGGGAAAGCCTATGAAGAAATTTATTGCCGCCCTTGTGGTATTTTTTTCTATTTCAATTTTTGCTTACTCAACAGAACTTCCCAACGGATATAAAAATATTCAGCTTGGAATGACTTTTGAACAGGTTAAAGAAATTCTGGACAATGATATAACCTTTGGATATCGTGGCGACAGAGATATTTCACTTTTGCCTGGAGAAAACCGGATTCTTATTCAAACCAACCCAAACAGACACGGGTTTTCTTTTCTTGATGAATGCTATTTCCAGTTTTATGACGGGAAGCTTTACATTATTACAATCAACATGAATCAGGAAAAAATGGATCATTATTCTGTTTTTAGTACTCTTACAAAAAAATATGGAAATCCTAACGCCCTGAATCCTAAAAAATCAACTTGGGAAAATTCAAAAGTAATCATGGCACTGGAACGTCCTCTGGCATTAAAATACACAGATAAAATTGTTGCAGATCAGATTAAAAACCAGGCTTTGGTAGACAAAACCGCAATGGAAAAAATCCGGGAACAATTTCTGGAAGGCTTATAATATATGAATTCAATTTTAAAAAAATCAATTTTATTTTTTCTGTTTTTTACTTCTGCCAGTCTATTTTTTGGATGCAATGGGAAAAAATTCAATCTGCCGGTAAAAAATTTAATAATTACAAAATCCGATGGTTCAACTGTAAATGTAAAATCAGAAATTGCAGCAAAAACTGAAGAACGCAATTACGGTTTTATGTTCAGAAAACATATTCCAAAAGGAACAGGTATGCTTTTTGTTTTTGAACGGGACCAGGTTTTAAGCTTCTGGATGCATAACACTCCAACACCATTAAGCATTGCATACATTGATTCAACAGGCAAAATCAGAAGCATTCACCACATGAATCCTTTTTCGGATGCCAGCACAGTAAGCACTTGTTCTGTTCGCTATGCACTGGAAGTTCCCCAAGGATGGTTCAAGGAAGTTGGTGTAAAAGCCGGAGATATTATTGATTTATCTCCCGTTGCAAAACATTAATCTCCTGCAAAAAGAATTTCGCATTCAAGTTCAAAGCCAAATTTTTCTTTTACTGTTTCTTTAGCTTTGTTTACAAGGGCAAGGATGTCATCACTTTTTGCATTTCCGCAGTTGATTATAAAATTTCCGTGCCATGGAGCAATTTGAGCACCACCAATAGTGAATCCTTTTAAACCAGCTTCGTCAATAAGTTTTCCGCTGGGCTTGCCAAAGCTTCGGTTATTTTTAAACACACTTCCTGCACTTGGAAATTTAAAATGTCCTTTCTGCCGTCTGTCTTCTACATAAAAATTATTTTTTTCTACTATTTTTGAATTGTCACTTAGTTTTTCCACTTTATAAACAACTTCAAGAACAATCCATTTATTAGTCTGGAAAGGACTTTTTTTATACTCCCAATCGGAAGCCTGCATTTCATATACTTTAACTTTACAGTCCAACAAATCAAGATAAGTTACCTGGCACAATACATCGCTTATATTTTTTTCATAGCATCTGGCATTCATATAAACACCGCCACCGCAAGTTCCAGGTAATCCACTGAACATTTCCATTCCGCTAAGGCAATTATTTGCGCAGAAATCAGCAACAGTGTCCATTAGCACACCGCTTTGGCAAATCAACTTGCCTTGTAAATATTCAATATGATTCAATTTTTCTGTAGAAATTACTGGTCTTGAAAAACCTTTGTCGCTTACAACAAGATTGGAACCACCACCAAGCACAAAAAATTCAACTTGATTTTTATTAAAAAATTCCACAACTTGAGTCATTTCCAAAAACGTTTTTGGGGCCACAAAAAGAATTGCATTTCCCCCGCATTTCATTGTTGTATGCTCAGACATTTTAACATTTTCCCGAACATCAATATTCAGTTTTAACAAAGCTTCCTTAAGTTCCATGCTTTTAATTTTACACAAAACCAGATTTAATTGAAAGTACCATATTGATTGAATTTTACATCGAAATTTACTATAATTTTATAGTTAAAATGGGCATTTTTCTGCTCATTCAAAAGAGATAAAAGAGGGCAAAATGAGTTTAAAACTTTACAACACAATGGGTCACAAAATAGAAGAATTCAAACCAATTAAAGAAGGTTTTGTTGGTTTTTACGGCTGTGGACCTACTGTTTACAACTATGCACATATTGGAAATTTGCGGGCATACGTTTTCCTTGACACTCTTGACAGAACCCTTACATTCCTTGGGTACGACAAAAAACATGTCATGAATATTACAGACGTTGGACACCTTACTGGCGACAGTGATGACGGCGAAGATAAAATGGTAAAAACAGCAGAAGAAAAGCATCAGACTGTAATGGATATTGCAAAATTCTATACTGATGCATTTTTTAACGACATAGACAGACTTAACATTCTTCGCCCTGATGTTACATGTAAGGCAACTGAACACATTAACGAAATGATTGAACTCATCAAAAAAATTGAAGCCAACGGTCACACTTATATGGCTGGGGGAAATCTTTATTTTGATGTTTCAACTTATGACAAATACGGCAAACTTGCAAATCTCCAGCTTGATGAATTAATGGAAGGTGCAGGCCGCCGAAAAGAAGTTGTAATTGACGAAAACAAGCGTAATCCTCAAGATTTTGCACTGTGGTTTACAAAGAGTAAATTCCAAAATCAGGCACTTGTTTGGGACAGTCCATGGGGAAAAGGTTATCCTGGATGGCATATTGAATGTTCTGCAATGAGCATGAAATATCTTGGAAAGCACTTTGACATTCACACCGGTGGAATTGACCACGTTCCTGTTCATCACACAAACGAAATTGCTCAGAGCGAAGGTTCATTTTCGGAAGAAGATGCTAAAGAAGGTCCATGGGTAAACTACTGGCTCCACAATGAATTCCTTGTTTTGCAGGGCGCCACAAAAATGAGTAAATCCAGCGGAAACTTCCTTACACTACAGTCACTGGTAGACAAAGGTTATAATCCACTGGATTACCGATTCTTCCTTCTTGGAGCCCATTACCGCAAGCAGATTCTTTTTAGTTGGGATGCAATGGATGGTGCTAAAAAAAGCCGGGAAGCACTCATCGGAAGAATTATCAAAGTATGCAATGACCAGAATGTTCTTAAAACTGCATCAGACAAAAAATTTGCAAAAGGTCAGGCATCCAGCAAAGATGGACTTAGCCCTAAAGCCAGTGAATACATTGACAAATTTATTGCCGCACTAGAAAACGACCTTATGACTCCGGTTGCATTAAGTTTGATTCAGAAAGTTGTTAAAGACAATGAACTTAACCCAGAAGAAAAAATTGAACTTGTTGCCAGAATGGACAGCGTAATTGGTCTTAAACTTCTTTCTACAGCCGCAGATACTGTTGAACAGGAAGCAAAAAAGGCAGCAGTTAATCCTCACCAAGGGGATCCGGAAGCACCAGAAATTGATGCACTTGTTGCCCAAAGAACTGAAGCAAAAAAAGCAAAAGATTTCAGCCGCTGTGATGAAATAAGAGACATTCTTAAAGCCAGAGGAATTACCGTTACAGATACACCTAACGGCCCTGTCTGGACAAGAGTATAAAATAATAAATTCGTTACGATTTATGTAACCAAAGAGGATTTTGTGAGTTTAAATAGTAAGAGCAATCCAGATAATACTCAGGCCATTAATTGTGCAGATGAAAAAGATTTTCGCACAGTTTACAATGATACAATGCAGCTGCTGTTCAAAGTTGCTTATAGAATTGTAAATGACGAAGATGCTGCAGAAGATCTTGTACATGACTCCTACATCAAGGCAAACGAAAAGCAGATGGTTTTTCCTTCACTTGATGATGCAAAATTCTGGCTTATCAGAGTTGTAAAAAATGCTGCCCTCAATTATGCAAAACGCAAAACTAGAGAAGCAAAAGCATACCATAAAGTTCTTTTTGAACCACGGAAGGAAATGGAAAGCGGTGAAACTGAACTGTTAAAAGACGAAGCCGTTCAAATAGCTCAGCAGGCACTGGAAAAATTACCTCCAAAGCTAAAAGAAGTTTTGGTAATGAAGGAATATTCAGACATGAATTACAAAGAAATCGGGGAAGCCTTGGGAATCTCTGAAGGAAATGTAAAAGTCCGTGTATTCAGAGCCCGGGAACAACTGGCAAAGCTCATAGGAGAAGAAGATGTCTACCTGTCCTGAAAAAGATATTTTATCAATTTACATTGATGGCGAACTTCCAGCCAAATATCAGGCCGAAGTTGAGTCACACCTTTCCTCATGCGAAAAATGCCGCAAAGAATTGGAAGCCTTACGGAAAATTCAGGCGGTGTTAAAAAAAGATTCCAAGAATATTGAACTCACCCAGGAAGAGATGGATAAAAGTTACGAAAGACTTATGGCTCGTTTGTCTTACAGCAAAGTAACAAATGCGGCAAAAGAAACTTCCGGAAAAATCTTCAAATTTCTTCCAGCCAGTGATAATTCAACTTCTGCAAAAGAAAAGAAATATGGAACATTTAAATACATTGCTGGGGCTGTTGCGGCCGCTGCGGTTTTTGCATTAATTATTCCTGTTAGAATATCTAAGACTGCGACTCCAAAAAGTGCTGCAATTGCTTCATTTACACCAGTAGCTACAACTCAATTCCAGCCAACTAATCTTCAGCAGGTTAAATATGACGGGCCGTTCCAGTACCACACAATGGGACACAATTCTCAGCTGCCTGGTATGGAGCAAAGAGGTGCAAGACATTTCAGAAGATCATTCAATAACCAGGAAGAATCAATTATTCCGGCATTTAACACACAAATTCAGAATAATCAGATTCAAACTACGGGAATGCCAAAGCTTCCAGATTACGATGTATTCTGCCCCATTGATAAAACAGAAAATATAAATAAACAAAAAGAAGAGAATCAGGGGTTCCAGTTGAATCTTACAACTCCGTTCTTTACTTTGCAGATAGGTAGTCCAAAGTGAAATTTTCCACTTGGTTTAAAAAACTCTACATAGGTTCTCCATTAGGAAGGGTAATTGTCTGGGTTACAATCATTGCCCTTATTTGTGTTTTTGTTTCCCTGATTAGCACAAATGTAAAGCAGAAGCCTGTTATTAATTCCATTAATCCTCCAGTGGGTTCTCCTGGAGACATTATGATTATTACTGGTTCACACTTTGGAGAAAATCAGGGTTCGTCTTATGTTGAACTGGGCGGGTCAAGAGTAACATCCAGCGGATATCTTACATGGTCCGACAATATGATAAAAATCGTTCTGCCTCCAAACGCTCAGGATGGACTTCTATTTGTTGGAACAAGAGCCGGAAAAAGTGAGCCGGAATTTTTTGCAAATCAGTCAGGAATCCCGGTTGCAGTTAGACCTAATGTTCAGACAACAAGTCCTGTTTTGGAAGAAATATCTCCTGATTCTGCAGAAATTGGTCAAATCATCACCTTAAAAGGCTCAAACTTTGGAAACGTTCGGGGAAATTCACTTGTTCTGTTTAAGGCAAACTATACCGGTCAGACAGGAATGGTTGAATCAACTCAAACTGAATATATTCCGGCCAGCGAAAGAGATTTTGACTACGAATATTGGACTGATACAGAAATCCGTGTTCGTGTTCCAGACGGGGCTTCTAATGGTGTTTGTTTTGTTCAGACTTCCAAAGGTAACAGTGAAGCAAAAAAATTCAGTGTTCCGTTCAGCTATGGCAAAAAAGTTTATTCTGATGAAAAAACATACGTGCTTCAGGTTAGTGCCGATATAGAAAATCAACTTTCTACTGACGATGCACTTATTACTTTGTATCTTCCTAAACCACAGATTTCCAGTGCTCAAAGGCTTTCCAACCCAACAGAAAGTTCCCCTGAACCAGTTTCCATTGATAATCAATTTGCTGTTATTCACCAGACAAACCTTAATCAAATTCCAGACAACAAAATGCGTTTTAGTCAGGATTATGTTGTTTCCAGCTGTGCAGTAACAAATCACTATAAAACTGATGTTTACAAACCATTTGCAGATACAAAACGTCTGCTTTACAGTGCTTATACCCGTGCAGATCCACTTGTTCCGTCTGATAACTCCAGCGTTAAAAAACTGGCCAGATCAATTGTGACAAATCCTAACAGCGAAAAAGGTGATATTTACCACACTCCTCATGTTCAGGCTAGATTGATTTACGACTATATGCTTTACAATTTTAAACTGGAACGTAAAATCAGAACTGGCAATGCAAAACCTGTTGATATGATTCAGCGTGGCAGCGGAGATGCTTATGACTTTGCAATTATGTTTACTGCTTTGTGCCGTGCTGTTGGTCTGCCTGCAGTTCCAATTGCGGGAGTTCTTGTAGAAGAAGGAAGCACTTGCAAACCTCACTGGTGGGCAGAAATTTATTTTGAAAATTACGGATGGTTCCCGGTTGATATTGCACTGGCAAAAGGTCTTCCTTTTACACCATTTAAACCAGTCGAAAATAAATATTCATTCTATTACGGTTCACTTGATTCCCAGCATATTGCATTCAGCCGTGGTTATAATGAATTTAAATCCAATTCTCAGAATTCAAAAATTGTTGTTATTCCACGCAGCTACAGTTTTCAGTCAATTTGGGAAGACGCCAGCGAAGGTGCTACTAGTTACAGCTCCCTGTGGAATGATATAATTGTTTTAGGGATTTATTAAATTTACAAAAATTATTTGTCGGAGGATAAAATGAAAACAAAAATTTTAAGCGTAGGGGGTTCAATTATTGCCCCTGGAAATCCTGATGTTAAATTTCTTTCTGAATTTTCAAAAATGATTACAGAGTTTCTTTCTGCTAATGAAGACACAAGATTGATTTTTGTTTGTGGCGGTGGTGCTCCAGCTCGTGAATATCAGAATGCTTATCGTGAAGTTGCAAAAAATTTTAACGAACAGGAAAAGAAATTTTTAAGTTATAAAGATGATGATGAAACAAATAATTTTTGTGACTGGATTGGAATTATGGCAACTCGTCTTAATGCTCAGCTTGTAAAAACAATTTTTGGGTCATGGTGTCCTAACGATGTTGTTTATAATCCAACTCAGGCTTTTGAATTCAAGGGTAGAATTCTTGTTGCAGCTGGATGGAAACCTGGTTTTTCTACAGACAATGATGCGGTTCTTCTTGCAGAACAATTCCAGGCATGTACAGTTGTAAACCTTTCAAACATCGAAAAAGTTTACACAGATGACCCAAGAAAAAATCCAGATGCAAAACCTCTTGATACAATTTCATGGGATGATTTCAAAAAAATGGTTGGCAGCGAATGGGTTCCTGGCAAAAACTGTCCTTTTGACCCAATTGCAAGCAAAAAAGCAAGTGAAATGGGACTTAAAGTAATCTGCGCAGGCGGTAAAAATATTGAAAACATTAAAGCAATTCTTGAAGAGAAAGATTTCATTGGAACATCAATCTGCTAAAATAAATTCAACTTTTGCAATTATATTTTCACTTTGTTTTGTAGTTTTTCTAAATTCCTGTGTTTCTGCGCCAAAGCAAAGTGAACCTTGTTCTCCAATGATTTACAGTCAGGGAATAAAATCCTCCGGCCAGCTGTTCAATTTTTTTATGGAACAAAATCCTCAGGCAGACAAAAAAGAAATCAAAAAGATTTCACAGCTCTACATTAAGGAATCTAATGCAGAAGGAATAAACAGTGATGTTGCTTTTGTTCAAATGTGTCTAGAAACCGGTTTTTTACAATTCGGGAATCTGGTAACAAAAGATATGCACAATTATTGTGGTCTTGGAGCTATTGATTCTGATCATCCCGGAGAAACCTTTGAAACAATGGAACTTGGTGTAAGAGCCCACATTCAGCATTTGCACGCCTACGGAACAACAGAAGAAATTGAGTTAAAAAATCAACTTATTGACCGTCGCTACAAATATGTAAAGCCTCGCGGGAAAGCAGCAGACATTAGGGGACTTAGCGGAACATGGGCAATGGATCCAAATTATGCTATAAAACTGGAAGCACTGCTTTTAAAACTGGAACAATTTTAATGAAAAATAAAAAGAACAATGAACTTGCTGTGTGCGGTTTTGCAACAGTAAAAACTCTGGAAAAAATAAATTCCCACAGAATTAAACGGCTTTATTTTACAGAAGAAAAAGCCCCGCTTTTTGCCGGACTTTGCAAAAAACTGGCAAAAACAAAAAGACCATACAACTGTGTTAAAGATGCAAAGGAACTGGAAAAACTTTCTGGGAGTGTTCATCATCAGGGAATAGTTGCAATGTGCGAACCTCCACAGGTGCTGCCACTTACTAAACAGATTGCTCAATCCTGGGCAGAAAACAAGGAACACGTAATAATTCTTGACAGAGTTGGAAATGCAAACAACCTGGGAGCCATTGTAAGAAGTGCCGCCTTCTTTGGAATAAAAAACATTGTAATTCCAATGGATGAAAGCCAGAGTTCAATAACCACAAGCAGTTACAGAGTTGCCGAAGGTGGAATGGAATTTGTTAATATTTATTCGATTAATTCCATTCCAAGCCTTATGGATGACATGAAAGACAAAATGGTTAGCATTGGAACAGCCCTGGATGCAAAATATTCAACAAGGAATTTAAAAGAATTATGCAAAGATAAAGGGGCCCTGGTGATTTTAGGAAACGAAGAGCATGGTATCAGCGACGAAATAAAAAAACGATGTGACTACAATGTAATTATTCCTTTTGCAAATATGGGAAAACAGGATGGTCCGTGTGTTGACTCCTTGAATGTTGCGCAAGCTTCTTCTATAATATTATATGAGTTATCAAAATGAAAAAATTAATTAGTTTTTTTGCTTCCCTTGCAATTTTTGCAGCTAGTGCAAATGCAATTTCTTTTAATTCTCAGTTCAGAGCATCAGAAACAAGTCCTTTTGTATTACAATTTGGGCCAGACCTCATAATGGGAGGAACAACTACAGCTTTTTTTGCAACAAGTTATATTATTGGACACAACGGCACTCTCCCACCATGGGACGGAACAATTTACAGCAAAGAAGACGTAAACAGCTTTGACCGTTTTTTTATGCAGCCTTACAACCATAAGCTTCATCAAATCGGGACATTTACCTGCGTAACAGACATGATTGCTCCAGCCATTGTATTTGGTGCCGAAGCAATTTTTAATAAACTTCCAGCAAAAGAACTTATAACAATTGGAACAATGTATCTGGAAAGTTTTATGCTTGCTTACGGAATTAAAGACTGTTCAAAGGTGATTGTAAAAAGAATCAGACCATATATGTATTTTGAAGGATATCCTCAGGATAAAGTAGACGACTTTGATTTTGAAAAATCATTTCCAAGCGGTCATACTACAAACTCATTCCTTGGTGCCGCTTTTACAACTTATGTTTTTGGAAAATATTACCCGGAAGGCTGGCAAAAATGGGCAGTTGGTATTTCTACTTTTGGAATTGCCGCCGCAACAGGATGTTTAAGAATCGCCAGTGGTAATCACTTCCCTACTGATGTATTAACTGGAGCCGCAATTGGTACATTGTGCGGATTTATTGTTCCATTTATTCACCACCAGATGTTAAAAAATACACCAATGCTGATTATTGGAAATTCTCAGATAAAAGTTGAACCTACCATAAACGGTATTTCATTTACCTGCAGTTTATAATCAATTTAAAATATAAAAGGTCACCTCTGCAATTTCTTTCATTATCTCACACCTTTTAAAAAAAGCACGAAAAAAGTGCATCTTAAAAAATTGTTTCCAAATTTTAAGATGCACTTTCACAAATTGTAACTTTTAAGCAATTCTACTCAGTTAGTATTATTGTTTCATACTTACATATATCTGCAAGATATTTTAATTTTACATCGCCATTTAATTGTATTCCGCTTGTATGAGTTGGAGCTTCTGTACCGAATGTACCTTTGTTTAGAGTTACATACAATTTGTTATCTGAAACAATAAACACTTCTTGATTTTTTGTAGCCCCTGCTACCCAATCTTCATCATGCTCACAATGTTTTAATTCACCTTGAATTGTTGTATACCCAGCTTTTGTACAAACTGATTTTCTTGTTTTATCTTGACTTATAACATCGCCTTCTTTCCATAAGCCACCACCGTTTGGAATTCCTCTATAATTATAAGGAGCAAAGCCTTTTAATGTTGCACCTCTTACAGCAAATGGACGACCTCCTAACAGATTATCATTTAATTGACTTACATCAAATTCCCATTCGCTATTAAAGTATGCCATATCTAAAGTAGACATTTTGTTTCCTTCCATGACTATGTCTACAATATCGTTAGCTCTTTCTTCATTAAACAATCTTGTTTTTAGACCAAATTTGTTATTTGTAAATGTAATTATTGTTCTTTCATTTGCTTTGTCTGCTTCTGAATAATATTCCGGATAATTAAAACCTGTAATTCCAACCGCAATTCCACTATCGCCAGCTTCGTTATTATCAATTAAAATTTCTCCACAAGCACGAATCAAACTAATTACGCTGTTTGTTGATGGAAGTTTATTATCTTTAATTGTTACATTTTTAATACTATATCCAAGTTTACTTGCTGAACCACACTTGCTTAAATCATTTCTTGAAAATTCCAAGTTTACGATATGAGGATAATACCATTCACACATATATGGATAAATCCCCGCAGCTGTAATTCCATAAGTTGTTCTTTCTATTGTATTATCGCAAAATTTTACATTTTCTGTTATTCTAGTATTTCCATTAAAGGCAAAACCGTTACATCCCTTTACATTATTTCTGCACACTTCTAAATTTTTAAAGCTTAAGCGACATTCAAAATCAATCCAACCTAAACCTCTAAATCTACCTGCTTCATTTATGTTATTTTCATCCTGTATACAAGTATTATCATTGAATTTTAGATTTTCAATAGATTCACCTTCTCCACCAAGGTCAATTGCAAAACACCATCTTCCCCAGTTTTCAAATGTATTATGATGAATATTAATATCACGACATTTTTCTGTTGGTGTAATAAATATAATTCCATCACCGCCACAGTCATTTCTTGCAATTGATGTACCAAGATTTTTGAAAGTACAATTGTAAATTTCAAGATTAGCTATTTCATGAACTGTTCCGTCTGCAACAGTTGGAGCACCATTCCAATCACCACCTGCACTTCTATTTCCTGCTTTCCAACAAATTCCGTGATTTTCTACACCGTGTTCAGCACCCAAAGTAAAACAGTTTCCATCAAGTGTTAAATCATGAATTGTTAAGTTTCGGATAACTCTGTACAAATTGATTATGGCCATATCTTGCATTTTATTTTTGTTCCAGCCATCATCTGCAATTTTGATTGTTGCACCGTTTCCGTCAATTTCAAGACCATCAACATTTGCCATAGTAATTCGCTGGTTTGAAGAACTTCTTCCACACATATAAGCGTTATATGGAGCAACTAAAGTTTTATATATTTCTGTATCATACTTTGCGTTTACATTTTCCTTTTTTCTTTCTGGATACAAATACAAAGCATCTTTCTTAAATGTAAGTTTTCCTTTTTTTCTTTGACCAAACAAATATACTAATGGCTCTGAATTATCAAAAGCTCCATCACCAACACAACCATATTGTTCTGCAACTACATTTTCTGGATCAAACAAACAGGCAATATTTCCATTTGCCAGAGTATGATTTCCCCATTCATCAACAGGAGATTCTATTAATTCAAATTCAACACCAATTCTATTTAGTTGAGAACCAACCTTTCTACAGTCAAATGGCAAATATTCATTTAAGTAATAATCATAATCTTGAATTGTATATACTGCTTGACCACCGTCACCTACTGAATAATATCCACGAGTAGTAACCACATCACCAATTTCAAAAGCACCTTCTTTTAATTCTTTAACTGTATCAACTGTTGTTTCTTTTGAATAAGTTACATTTAATGTGAAATCTCTTTTTTCTGTGCCATTTGTGTATGCGATTTTTGATGTAAATGTTTCATTAAATCCAATTTGCCCTGATGTTTTTTCATAATTTATTGTTGCAGAATTATCACTTGGAATTGCAACCACAGATGTAATTTCATAAGCAGCAGCAGTTCCATAGACATTGTAATTCCAAACTGTTCCGTCTGCGTTTGGTTTTGCAGCATTTCCATTTACTGACACGCTAGAAAGTGACAAATCTTTTGAATAAATTACATTTAATGTATATTCAAATGTGGATTTTTTACTTGCAACTGTAATTTTAGTTGTAAAAGTTTCTCCGAATCTTATTTTACCTGATATTTTTTCTACTTTTACATCCATTTCATTATACACAGGAATTGCTTCAATAGAATTTATTGTATATTCAGAAGTAACACCAAAAACTTCACAAGTCCAAACCAAACCGTCTTCACTAGCTGTTGCCAGTTTTTTATCAACTGTTACACGGGAAAGCACAAAATCTTTTGCATATACAACTGTCAGTTTATGAACGGTTGATTCTTCCCCTTTTGAAACGATAATATCTGTTGTAAATGTTTTTCCCAATACAACGCTTCCTGTTGTTTTTTTTACAGTTACAACTGCATTGCTATCTTCTGGAGTTGCAGCAACTGATGAAATTTCATAAGTCTGAGCTGCCCCGTACACTGTGCAAACCCATGTTTTTCCATCCTGATTTACTTTTGCAGGAACATCATTCACTTTTACACTAATAAGTGCTGTGTTATCTTTAGGTTTTGAATTATCATCACTTGTTACATAAACTGAACATCCAAATAAACTTAATGCAAATATAATTGCACTAATCCATAAACAAATACGATTTTTCATTTTTTTGCCCTTTAAAGTTCTGTCATGCTGAACAAATTTCTGCATCTACGCTATATTTAGTGATAAGATTCCGAATGGAGTTCGGAATGACACAATGATTAATACTTATTAGACAGACCCATTATCATAGTTATATTATTCTTTTGGTGTAGGTACCAATTTAAATTTACCAAGTTTACCTATGTAAATTAGCTCTATTGTTGTGCCATCTGAATTTGTATAAACTTTTGTTCCTTCTTTGTGTGTTGGAACTATATCAAGTGCGCCACCTGCTATAGTAAAATACAAATCTTCATCTGTACAAATATAAGCATTATCTTGAGCTTTTACTCTATTTCCATTTGCGTCTGGTTCTACAAAATATTTTATATGTGTAACTTGATTTCTAAATCCATATTGACAAGCGCCTGGTAAATAACCGTCTTCTGTACACTCTAAAGCCACATTACTTAATCCATGCTTTTCGATGTATGAATTCCAGTTATAACCGAAAGTTCCGTATGATTTAAAGTTTTCTACTAAATCATCATTAAAGTATTTTCCACCAACTGTAGCCATTGCGTTTAATGACTTAATAGCAGTTTGACCTTTTTTGAAATAAATGGCTGATATTGCATTTTTATCAACTAAAGGCCCAATAGATTTTACTCCATTAAAATACATCGGCTGACTATTATATTTTGCTTTTTGAAAATCAATTGCTAAATTTGAATTAAATGCTGTAACTTCAGATTTCATAATTACATTGTAATCCAAATCAAAATCAAAATATTTTGCCATATCTTTTTCTGGTTCAGCAAAATTATTAAACATAGCTCCCATGAAACAATCATTATTTTTAAAGATAACTTTTATTCTATCTTTTCTAGCCTTTTCCATAGGAATAAAATCATCATAATAATTGTTTGAGTCGTGATTCCATAAATGAACTGTATATCGAGTTTCTCCTTTATTATTAACATCTATTGCAGTATTATTTTCAAAACGAATAGTTCCTGCTATACCAAAAGTTCTTACACCTCCCAACATATTGTTATTAATAAAAGTAAAATTATTTGTAAATGTACCTGCCTTTACCCCAACATTAATCATTGTATTGTTTTCAAAAACAAGATTTTCTGCATAACCACTGTACAATTCAAATCCATAAGGATAACCACCACTAAGATGTTCCCAATAGTTATCTCTAATTACAAAGTTTCTATTTACTTTACTATTACCATTAATTGCCCAACCTGCAGAACCTTTTACTGTATTACCAATAAATTCAACATTTTCAAAACATTTTTTTGTTTCAAAATCTATTAAACCTAATGCACGCCATTTCCAATTATTATCACCTGCAACTTCTTCTCTATTAGCTCCAAGACATTGGTTTCTGTTAAATTTAATGTTGTATAATCGTTCACCTTCACCACCAAGGTCAATGGCCAAAACCCATCTTCCCCAGTTTTCAAATACATTATCTTCAACGAACAATCCATCTAATGCTGTAGGATTAATAATTAATATAAAATCTCCACCCCAGTCGCCAGATTTTGGATACATCGCACCTGCATCGTTAAAACTATTATGATGAATATTTAAATTTTTTATATATGATGGTTTAAATGAAGCATTTGGTTCCAGCACATTATATTCTTTACCATATTTATAATGATTTTCTCCATCTGGCAGACCGTTTAAATATAACTGCCCCGGTGAATAAAATATTGTGTGATTTGAATTTTTATTAATTTTAGTTTCATCAAAAACACTAGTCTCCATGCTATAGAACATTGTTCTTCCTTTGCCATCAAAACGGAAATTTTTGATTTCAAGATTTTCTATATCTTGGGCAAAGTTTAACATTCCCATTCCAGAATTTCCCCATTGTCTATCTGGCTGAGTAACAAGACATCCGTTTCCGTCAATTACTAAATTTTTTACATTCGCCATGATTGGCTTATAAAAATACTGACCACCTAACAATGCCCCACATAGATATGCTTTATATGGATTATCCCTTGCTGTACTTGGATCTTCAATATCATATATCAAACCTAAAATATAAGTTGCATCACTTTTACAAATAATTTCTCCAGTTTTAACCTGTGCAAACATATGGATAAATGGCCAAACATCGTTGGTTTTTCCATCACCCTTTGCGCCCCACTGTTCTGGCGTGTATGAATTACCAACAAGAGCGGCAACATTTCCATTTTTCAAAGTATGATTTCCGTATTCATCAATTGGAGTTTTAGACCACTTATTTTGGTAATTTATGTATCTAACATCTCTTGGAAGAACATTTTCATACCAATATTCATAAGTCATGATTTCATAGTGAGCTGCACCATTGTCACCAGCATCATAATAACCTTTTGTTGTAACAATATCTCCAATTTCAAAATCACCGGCTTTTAAGTCTGCAACTGTATCAACTGTTGTTTCTTTGGCATAAACCACATTTAATGTATATTCTTTTGTGTTGTCATTATTTGAATATGTGATTTTTGTTGTAAATTTATCGCCAAAATTAAGGGTAGCAGTTTTTTTAGCAACATTTACAATTGCAGATAAATCTTTGGCAGTGGCAACAATATTAGATATTTGATATGGAGTTTGTGTTCCAAAAATTTTACAATTCCAAACTGAACCATCTTCATTTGGAATAGCATCATAAGTATCGTTTATTACAACACTTGAAAGTGACAAATCACTATTATATGTTATTCTTAATTCGTACTCTAAAACCCGTCCTTCATTTAAAATCTTAAGTTTTGTTGTAAAAGTTTCACCAAGTTTAATTACACCTTGTGTTTTTTCATATTCAACAAGATAAACATAATTTACAACTGGTGTTGCAACGATTGATTCTATTTTAAATTCAGGTTCAGTTCCGTAAAAATTACAAGTCCAAACTTTTCCGTCTTCACTTGGTTTTGCAAGATTACTACCATTTACTGTAATGCTAGAAAACATTAATTCTTTTGCATAAACAATATTTAGAGTATGTTCTTCAACAGATTTACCATTTGTAACTGTAATTTTTAATGTAAATACTTGACCAACTTGTACTCTATTATTCTGTTTAATATCTTTATCAAATTGAACAGTTGCATCGGCATGAGAAGGAATTGCTTCGATGGATTCAAAATTGTAGAACATATCTGTACCATACAATTTATAAGTCCAAACTTTTCCTTCCTTATCTGGTATCGCAAGATTACCATTTACTGTTACTTCAGAAAGAGTAGTGTCTCTTGGAGGTTCAACTTCGACATTTGCTGAACAACCAAACAAAAACAGTACAAAAATTATTGAACTACACTTGAGAATAATACGATTTTTCATTTGTTTCCCCCATAAAAAAAGTCAAGAAGATTGTTTCAACAATTGATTGACTTTTTACGCTGTTCCGTAATGTAATGAGGAACAGCAGTTCAATAGTAAGTTAAAGCCGCGCTATTTTAGCGGTTTTATCTTACACTCCTTTTTGTTATATATAAATAACTTTTTATTTTATTATATACAAGAAATATTTTACATGACAATAGATGAATAACAATAGATGAATGATAATAGATGAATTTTCAAATACTATGGATTTATAAGAAAGTGATAGCAAATAACATATTTTATCGGATTTCACAAAAAAAAATGCACCTCCTAAAATTGAACTTTATTTGTCCAACTTTAGGGGTGCACCTCTGCAAAAAAGTGACCTTTTTCTGCCGATTTTATTTAGAAGATACTTTTATTGAACTTCCGGATTTAACGTTCAGGTCAAGTTTATTGTATGGAATTTCGATTTTATTTTTCTTACAGAGTTTAACAATTGCAACATAAACTTCATTTTTTATTGCAATAAGATCCTGCTTTTTAAACCAGATACCAAGTTTAAGTGTAATTCCGCTTTCACCAAGTCCATCATAGAAACAAACTGGAGCTGGATCTGTAAGTGCACTAGGACACATTGAAGGAACCTGCTGCATAACTTTAAGAGCTTTTTCCAAATCTGTCTCGTAGGCAACAGAAATATCAAACAAAATTCTTCTGTTATTATTTGAACTGTAGTTTTGCAAATTTGTGTTGATAATCGAACTGTTTGGAATACGAATGGACTGATTATCAGGAGTATCAATTTTAATACTGAGCAAACCAATGCTGCTTACTGTTCCACTTACTCCGCTTACTTCAATAAAGTCACCAACACGCAAAGCCTTTTCGCCAAGAACAAAAAGACCGCTGATTAAGTTGCTTACACTTGTCTGTGCTGCAAAACCTAAAGCAAGTCCGGCAACTCCAGCAGCGCCCCAGATGGCACTCAACTTAATTCCAAAAAGGCTAAGAATAAACATGATTAAAAGAGTCCAGAAAAGATAATTCATACCTTTATTAATAATCTGAACTGTGTGCTTCTGAAACTTATTTTTGATTCCTTTATTCACAAAGTGTTTAATCAACTTGTAAACTACAATCAAAAGAATAATGGCAACAAGGCTCGAAACCATCTTTACTATGTTTTGTGCAGATAAAATGCTTTTGATTTCATTAAAATGAAACATTGATTTTGTCTGTTCTGCAATTCCTTCTGCAACTTCTGCAACCGCTTGAACTGCAACATTTGTAGATTCTACTACTTTTTCTTCCATAATTCCTCCAAATATTTCCAATTTCTATGGCGCCGATTAATGCATCATAAAAAAATCCTTTTGTATTATAGCGGAATTTTAAAATTTATACAAACCGATTGAATTTAATTTCTTGCCTTGCAGATATCATTTATGATGCACTGATCACATTTTTGAATTTTTGCAGTACATACATACCGGCCATGCAAAATCAGCCAGTGGTGAGCATGCTCCATATATTCGTCGGGAATGCGGCTTACAAGACTTTTTTCTACTTCTTCCGGAGTTGAACCTTCTGCCAGCCCAATCTTTGGGCAAATTCTAAGCAAATGGGTATCAACTGGCATTGTGTGCTGACCAAATACTACATTTAAAACAACGTTTGCAGTTTTCCGTCCTACTCCCGGCAGCTTCATCAATTCTTCCCGAGTATTCGGAATCATTGAATCATAATCCTGCCAAAGAATCCGACTTAACTCAATTACATTTTTTGCTTTATTTCTATAGAGCCCGATTGATTTTATATAAGTGATTAATTTTTCTTCTCCCAGCTGGTAAATCTGCTTAGGAGTATTTGCGATTTTGTAGAGAGGTTCCGTTGCTTTGTTAACCGCTTTGTCTGTAGTCTGTGCACTTAACACAACACTTACCAGCAGACAAAACGGATTGGGAGCAACTAATTCTGATTGTGGATTGCTGTTGGCAGCCTTAAACCGCTCAAAGACTTCCACAATCTGTTTTTTAGTTAACAGCCGCTTTGAGTTCATCAACCTTGTCTATTTTTTCCCATGAGAATTCACTGCGACCAAAGTGTCCGTAACTTGCAGTTGATTTATAAACAGGCTTGAACAAATCAAGTGTTTTACAAATTCCTTCAGGGGTGCAATCAAAAACTTTTTCTACTGCTTTCTGAATCTTTTCTTCTTCTACTTTATTTGTTCCCTGACAATCGCACAAAATGCTTACAGGTTTTGCAACACCAATGGCGTATGCAAGTTCAACTTCACATCTGTCTGCAAGTCCACTGGCTACAACATTTTTTGCAATATAACGAGCCATGTAAGCTGCTGAGCGGTCAACTTTTGTTGGATCCTTACCACTAAATGCACCGCCACCATGACGACCCATTCCACCGTAAGTATCAACAATGATTTTGCGTCCTGTAAGACCTGTATCACCATCCGGACCACCAATTACAAATTTTCCAGTTGGATTAATATAGAATTTTGTAGTTGAATCCAAAAGACCAGTTGGTTCAAGAACAGGAATAATAATCTGCTCTTTAATAACTTTTTTAAGTTCTTCAAGGGAAATTGATTCATCATGCTGGTGGCTTACAACAACTGTATCAATTCTAACTGGTTTGTTACCTTCATATTCAATTGTAACCTGACTTTTTGCATCAGGTCTGAGCCATTTGATTTTACCTTCATGACGAAGCTGGTGTGCTTTAAGAAGAATTTTATGACTAAGCATAACAGGAGCGGGCATCAATTCTGGAGTTTCGTTACATGCAAATCCAAACATCATTCCCTGGTCACCGGCTCCCTGGCCACCAACATTGTAATCACTTCCACGACCTTCTACTCCCTGAGCAATGTCTTCACTCTGAGCATGAAGTCTGTTAACAAATTCACAAGTTGCACCATTAAGACCAACAGCTTCGGAATTGTACCCGATATCAAGAGCTGTCTGACGGGCAATTTTTTCTGCTTTACTGCTAAGTTCTGCCCATTTTCTTTCTGTTTCTTCCTTACTTCCAGTAAATTTTACTTCACCTGCAATCATCAGGAAATTTGTTGTAGAAAATGTTTCACAGGCACAATGAGCTTTTGGATCAATTCTTAAACATTCATCAAGAATTGCATCACTAACCTGATCACATAACTTGTCTGGATGGCCTTCGCCAACACTCTCTGAGGTAAATAAATATTTGTTTGATTTTGTAGAAGAGATAAGTCCCATTCTGGACCCCCTTTTAGCAAATTTTTCAAGTCCCACACAAGGACTTCCGCTCTGCAATTTGGATAAATCAAGCGGTAGATGTTATTAATATAACTCTTTATGCAAAAAATGTCAATGTTTGCAATAATTTTCCATTTTTTTTAAAGAATTTTCAAAATTTGTATTCACAATTTATCAACAATATGTTATATTTCTTTTAAGAACTTCCTACAATTAACTTAAATGGAGAAAAAGTTATGGCATTAAAAAAATCTTACACAAAAGATAAGAAAACTTGCAATGTTACTTTCACAGTATCACAGGAAGCAGCACACGGAGCAGAAACAGTAACTATTGCAGGTGATTTTAACAGTTGGAGCAGTACAGAAACTCCTCTTAAAAAAGGCAAAGATGGTTCTTTCTCAGTAAAAATCGCCTTGGAACCAGGAAAAGAATATCAGTTCCGCTACTTGTTGGACGGAAAACACTGGGAAAATGACTGGGCAGCAGACAAATATATTCCTGCACCATTCTCTCACACAGACAATTCAGTTGTAATCTGCTAAGTTCAGATTAAACAAAAACGCCTGGTTTTATGAAACAACTTCATAGCCAGGCGTTTTTTTTATATTCAATTCTATTTTTATTTAAAATCCAAATTTCAAGCCCAAGCTTCCTCTTATACCACTCACTTTAAAACTTTTAACAAAGCTTGCTCCAGTACTAGAGATATTAAAATTCAACTCAAATACTCGCATATTCAAATCAAGTCCAAAACCTTGAGTAAAAGCTTCCTGCTGATAAGAAGTATACAACTTTAAACCAAGTATATAAAAAAGTCTTGATTCAAGGCCAAAGTAATATTCAAGATAAGAATTATCTTTCCAGTCAAAATCTTCACCAAATGGATTTCTTGCGGCATATCCTAACTGCCCCCGAACAGTAAGCCATTTACCGATTGGTCTAAAACATGCTTCACAACCAAAACGAAATGGCCGGTTAACCGAGAAATTTGACTGGGAGAAAGAAATATCGTTTGACTCAAAACTTGAAGACCAGGGATTTTCCTTTTCTTCACTTTGATCAGTTGCCCATGCCAACAGGTCATTAACTTCTGCAGTTGCTTTTACAGAACCACTAAATTTCTGCTTAAGATATGCAGGCTTAAGTGGCATGTTCATATATCCGCCAATATCAAGAAATCTAAACAGTTCATATTCAACTTCTCCGCCAATATCAAAACCGCCGTTAGACCAGAGAGTAGAAAAAATTTCAGCCGGGTCAAGATAACTTTGCAGTGATTCCATAATTTCATCGCCAGTATGGAACCCAATTCCGCCACCTTCTTTAGACATTACAAAAATGTCTACCGGCAGACAAGAGTAAGCATCAAAATACGCTTCGGCTGTTGCAATTAATTTCCCATCGGAATTTGCCTGAGCACTTACAAAAGCAGTTGGATTTGGTATATAAACCAAAGGCAGATAAATAGAAGGATTTGCCCTAAAAGTGAACTTTTTAAAGCCCATCTGTAAGGAAGCTCCTGCATTCATAAAAAGCTGGCCGTTAACATGAATATCTGCTACTACAGGGTTATCAAGTTCGTTACCATAAGCAAGCAAATCCCAAAAACCTTTCCCGATTTCAAAATTTCCAGAAAAATCAGTATTCACGTAAGTTCCAATTTTAAGATTCTTATTGAGGTTTAAATTAGCAGCAAAGTCAAATTCAAACTGGCTATTAGAAACAAATCCTTTTTTACCAAAGCCATCTGCAATTTTTGGCAAATCAATTACCAGCTCAGGAACAAGAATATCTTCTACAGTTGTTAAGTTCTGGTCGAATCCTAAAAGACCGTTAATGCTAATTTCAAAAATTCTGTAAGTAGGGTGAAGTTCTGCAAAGGCAAATGTGCTGATTAATACAGCTGTAATAATAGAGAGAAACTTTTTCATTATTCACTTCCTTCACTGCTGGAATCTTTATTTTTTGTAGAATCCCAAATAGTAATTGGGACTTCATCGTTGGCTTTTGCGGTAAAATTTATAGTTGCTTTCATCACTTTATCTACATCAAAAGCAGTTTTTTTAATTGAAAATTCACTGGTGGTATCTGGTTTTCCAATGTTAATGCAGATATTCGGATGGAAAGGATAACCAGTTAAAATCTGCTGAATGTCACTACCATTAACTTTAAGAGAGTTATTTCCTTCTCTGAAAGTTATTCCATCAGGATTGGAATTTGCCGTTGTATAACCTGTTCCAGACAAATCTTCAATTGAGAATGAGAATGCAGAAGAATCAAACGGAAGATACTGAATATTATAGTTAAATCCCATATAGTCGATTAAGTCTGCATATGATGCAAAATCTCCCCAGCTAGCAGCAGATTCTCTACCAAGCAAATCATCACTACTTGTACTCCAGTCTTCTTTTACATAATCCATAATGTTGAGGGAAATCTGGCCGTTAATTTTTACTTTAAGCGGAATAATAATTGCCATATCAAGCTGAATTGAACGCTCTTCCGAAGTTGATTCATCACTGACAGCTTCATCAATTAATGCGGAATAAATCGAAACATTTTCATTTGATGCACCAGTAATTCCCAGGTCGTACCTCATATACAAATCTTTTGGCTGTTTAGAAATAATTGTAGCCAAATCAAGACACTTTGGCTTATCCGGATCGTCCTTTTCGAAATTTGGAGTCAGATATTTTTTTGCCAGTTCATCCTGATCCGAAATAGTTTCTCCACTTTTTGGCCAGGTAAATGGATCTGTGAGAGCAAGAATTTCTGAATCATCTTTGGTCGAATCATCTTCATTTTTTGAACCTAAGATATAATAAGCTTCTTCAACAAGATTATCCTCCGGCCCGGTTTTGTAAGTAGCCTTCATTACCCCACGGAATTTAATTGAACCAAGAAGATTATTAAGAGCATCACTGCCAGGTTTTTGCGCAAAGAAGAAAATTGGAAGTTCAGCAATACTTAGTTTTTTGATTTCATCGGCAGCAATTGGGAGAGCCGAATAAATTGAACTTATATCAACTGCAGAAAGATCAAATTCACCTGTAAGATTTTTTTCTTTAAGATTGGCATCAACATGGTCATAATCAACCTTAAGTTTAATATTGTCGATTCCCATCTTATATGTCTTGCCAGGTTCAATATTTACAAAACGCTGAGTTCCATCTGATTCACTTGGCTTAATTTTGAATGAGAAATCAACAGGCTTAGCTTCTGACGGAACTGTAGTAAAATCAATAACCGGATAATCTACCCATTTTACTGGCTGAATGTCTTCATTACCGCTTCCAGAAATTGCAATATCTTTGTGAAAATTAAAAATTTCTGAATCAATTTTTGCAGCAATATCATTACCTGCCGGGAAACTGTTTACAATATCACAAGTGATACCAAAACCTTCCAGAGGAATTTTATTTCCATGTCCATCAGTAAATGCAACTCCTTCTTCACGCTGCTTATAGTGAACACCATCTTCTGTAATTCCAGCAAAATCGATTTTCTTAACATACTGGAACATTTCTACCGGAAGAATAATTGCTTCTGCGCCTTCTTGTGGAAGTGACTTCTCCATAGGAATATCATACTTGTCCGAATTAAAATCTACATAAGCTTCGGCAATATTTGTAACACCGCCTGATACTGCGATTTTTAAATAGTCATCATATGCTTTTGAGCCGTCATCCTGTTGGAGAATAATAACCGCATGTGCCATATTCAAAGTAAAAGTTCCAGTTACTTTAAGGCTGTTTATTGAACTTGTTGGAGCTATGCTTTTTCCGGCCAAATCAATTACTTTGTTAACAATGTAAGATTTTCCGTCTGGTACACCATCTGTAAGAGACGTTGTTTCCATTCCAGCGCCGCCAACAGAAATATCAGCAACGCAGTTTACACCACTCCAACCAGAAGGCATCAAAGCTTTTGCAGAAATTGAACCAGACCCGATTGTACATTGCTTAATAAGTCCAACTAAAGAATCAAGAGGAATTGTTTCATCAATTTTTGGAAACTCAATTCCAAAATCTGCTGCACTGGCTGTTACGTCAACTAATTTTTTTACGCCGCAAGTTTCTGAAAGTCTAAGGTTAACATCATATTTATGCAAAACACCTTTAGTTCCACCGCTTACAGTTACTTTTACTTTAACCTTTACATTCGAAGAGGTTCCAGTTTTTGAATCAAGTGGGAGAATCAATTTTCCACCATCTGTTACAATATTTTCTGTCTGAGAAATGGGATTTACAAGATCCGCTGCATCATACATTTTAGCCTGAAGCATAACTTTGTAATCCGGACCTATTGGATTTGAATCTGAACGGGCAACATCAATAACAATTCCAGTGCCTGTAGTGTAATAAATTCTTTCTGCATAATCACTTTCGATGTTAATTTCTGTAGTTCCTTGGTCTATCCAGGAGGTATAAGTATCAGAATCAACAGGACCATCTTCTGCCGGCTCCAGAACATTAGAAAAAGAAATCTTACTTGTTAAAAGTATTGCTTCCATTTCGGCTAGCATTATTGCGGAAACATCAGGAATTTTATATTCAACTGTCTGGTCAAGTTTTATTTCCGGAATTGCAAACTCCTGGCTGAATTTAATCTGCATTGAATCACTTTCACTGAGCTTTTCGCTAAGATTAAATTCACCAAGAAATTCTCTAAGGTCAAGGGGAACATTGTACATTGGATACTGCAAAATGTAATTCAGATAATTTTGGTCTGTTCTGTCATAATTGTAAATATTTGCAGAAGAACCAAAACTTGTTTTCATTTTAGTTTCCAATTCGTTAAGATTCAATTTCTCTGCCAGGTTGAACTTTGCACTGCCCAGGGGAGCGTTAAACTGTGCATTTGTTTTTACCGAAACTTTCTGGGGAAACTGAATATTTTTAAAACAGTTGTAATTTATACAACTGGTCAAAGAGACTGCTGCAACTGAACAAACTGCCACTACAATCATAACAATCTTTTTATTTAAATTTAATTTCATAATTCCTCCGCTATAAAGGACAACATCAAATCATTTGATAAACCATCAGCTACAATTTAAATACTTCTATACAATTTTATTTTAACATTTATTTTAACAAATTTCCATTATTTTAGTAATTTTGCCTTATTTTAGATTAATTTCCTTGAATTATTATTTTTTCAATACTCCAAATTAAAAAACCTTCAATCATTTGCACAAAAAAATACAATTCATTATAATAGAAGTATTATGGAAAATTCAAAGAGAACAGTTACTTGCGGACAGCTTACAAAGGCTGATGTTGGCAAGAAAGTTGTATTAAATGGTTGGGTAAGCCGCACTCGTGACTTGGGTGGACTTGTATTTATTCGTCTTCGTGACCGTTATGGAATTACACAGGTTATGGTTGGCGATAATGCTTCTGATAAGGTAAAGGAAATTGCTTCTGGTCTTAAATCAGAATACTGTATCGCAGTTGAAGGCGTTGTTGCTGCCCGCGCTGAAAAAGATATTAACAAAGACATGGCAACTGGTGAAATTGAAGTTGAAGCTACAGACATTGAAATATTCACAACTAGCCAGGAATTGCCTTTCTCTATTGAAGAAGTTCGCCAGAAGGACGGAACAATCGTTCTTCCTAACGAAGATCTTCGCTTGAAATACCGCTACCTGGATTTGCGCCGGGATCCAATGCAGCAGAACATTATTTTAAGAAGCCAGGTAACATTTGCTACTCGTGAATATTTAACTTCTAAAGGATTTTTGGAAATCGAAACTCCAACTTTCATAAAATCTACTCCAGAAGGAGCCCGTGACTACCTTGTTCCTAGCCGTGTTCACCCTGGAAAATTCTATTCTTTGCCACAGAGCCCACAGCTTTACAAACAGCTTTTGATGGTTTCTGGATTTGATAAATATTTCCAGATTGCACGCTGTTACCGTGATGAAGATGCTCGTGGTGACCGTCAGCCTGAATTTACTCAGATTGATATGGAAATGTCATTCACAAACCGGGAAGAAGTTCTTTCTACAACAGAAGGAATGATGCAGTACATTTTCAAAAAGACTTTGAACTACGATTTGCCAGCTAAGTTTGATCGTATTTCTTGGGAGGATGCTTTTGATTTCTACGGAAGCGACAAACCAGATTTACGTTTTGATATGAAGATGCAGGATGCTACTTTCATGGCAGACCTTGCTGACTTCAATGCATTCAAGGCGGGAGCCGCAAATGCTGGCCGCCATATTCAAAGACATAAACGTTCTGGTCTTAAAGCACTTGTTGTTAAGAACGTTGCAGATAAATACAGCCGCAAACAGATAGAAGCTTTGGAAGCTGTTGCCAAAACATACAAGGCAAAAGGTCTTGCCTGGATGAAGGTAAATGCAGAAGGCGTATTTGAAGGCGGAATCTCAAAGTTCTACGCTGGAAAAGAAGCAGAAGTTTGCGCAAAACTAGGGGCCACAAAGAACGACTTGCTTTTGTTCGTAAGCGACGAAAACTGGCAGCTTGCTTGTACGGCTCTTGGTGCAGTTCGTAAACAGCTTGGTAAAGACTTGAACCTTTACAATCCTGCAGATGAATTCCACTTTGCATGGATCATCGACTTCCCATACTTTGCATTTAACGAAGAAACTCAGGGCTGGGAAACAGAACACCACATGTTCACACTTCCACAGAAACAGTACTGGGATACTTTGGAAAGTGACCCGGGCGCTGTAAAAGGTGACCTTTACGACCTTGTATTAAACGGTTACGAATTGGCATCGGGATCTATGCGTATTAACGATCCTGCATTACAGCAGAGAATCTTTAAGATTGTTGGTTACTCTAACGAACGTGCAGAAAAAGCTTTCGGATTCCTTGTTCAGGCATTTAAATTTGGTGCTCCACCACACGGAGGAATTGCCCCAGGATTGGACCGCTTAATCATGCTCATGCGCCACGAAGAATCAATCCACGAAGTAATCGCATTCCCTAAGAATAATCTGGCAGCTTCACCAATGGACGAATGTCCGGCTCCTGTTGATGAACAGCAGCTTAAAGATTTGCACATTAATTGTTACGATGTGGAAAAAGAATAAATTGGCCACATGGGCAAATTATATGGAACCCTCAAAACGTGAGAGTCAAGGGCTTGAGAGAGTTTTAGCCTAATTATTAAGCGGTGGATTAGTGAAG
>JAEDJS010000079.1 GCA_016296205.1 Treponema sp.
CAGGCTTTCCGCCTTCCATAACTGCTACACATGAGTTTGTTGTTCCCAAGTCAATACCAATAATTTTTCCCATTTTATTTTCCTCTTATAAAAATAATTTAATTCTTTATTCCGTCACTAAAGGCGAATTAGCTTTCTTTTGGCATTTCTACCATTACTTTTGCATGTCTGATAACCTTGTCTTTAAGCTTGTAACCTTTGAGGTAAACAGCCTTAAGCTTTGGTTCATCAACGTCACCTTCTGAACGGGCAATTGCTTCGTGTTCATCAGGGTTAAAAATATCACCTTCTGCACCGTATGCAGAAAGATTATATTTATTTTCCAGCATGCTTACAAGTGATTTATTAATCATGCTGATTCCGTCACAGACACTTTTAACATCTGTAGCTGTAGAGCTTGATTCCAGAGCCCTGTCAAAATTATCAAGGCTTTCCAGCAAATCTTTAAGAAGAGTTGCATTACCGTAGTCAAAGGCGTCCTGTTTTTCCTGAATCATTCTTTTGCGATAATTATCAAATTCTGCTGCACGACGCAAAATCTGATCCTTAAGTTCGGCATTTTCTTTTTCCAACGCGGCAACTTTTTCTTCCAAAACTGTCACTGGATCTTTTTCTTCTACTGATTCAGCGTCTTCCTGATTTTCTGCTGCCTGTTCCACATTCTGATCTGCACTCTGCTGATTTTCCTGCTGTTCTGCAGTTTCTTTTTCCATTTCGTCTGACATTCTCTGTTCCTTTTTTTTATTTCCCTAATAATTTACTGAATTGAGGGGGTAATCGTCAACATTTTTTAAAAAAATTTTAAATTTGTTTGTTATTTTTAGCCTTTTTGTGTACAAAATCAGAATTCATTCAAATTGAATTATTTAAATTGAATTTTCTTCTATATATTTCTATATAATTGATAAATTCACAACTTGTAAACACATAGCCGACTGTCTGGACAATCAAATTTTTCTGACAATCGAACAGAATTTTAAAAAGTTGATTCCAGCCCGCAGAAATTCATCAAAAAGAACTGCAGCAAAAACACCGGCAATCCCCCAGTTAAAAACTTTTACAAAGAGTAAAGCAACCAAAATCACTTCTACGCTTCCAAAAATCTGGGTAATCAGCATCCACAAAGTATTTCCGCTTCCACGAATTGAATTGCCTGCAATAATGTTTCCGCTTTTTCCAAAAAGATTTATACACATCAGCATTAAATACAAAGTGGAAGTTGAAATTACACTCTGATCATTTGTAAAAATTCCCACAATCTGATGAGGAAAAACAGCGCATACAATCAACAGTGCAAAAGAAACGGCAAAACACAGACCAAGTGAAATCAAACAGACATATTTATATTTTCGCTGATCTTTTGCACCAATAGCTTCTCCGCTTAATGTCATTGTTGCGTTTCCTACTGCACCGATTACTACTACAACAAGAAGTTCAATTCCAAAAATCATAGAAAAAATTCCGGCGGCTTTTTCGCTGATTGAATTCAAAATTGCAATAAGTATTAAGTTTCCAAGATTCCAGGAAAAATCTTCCAGTGCAGCATTGATTCCGATTTTAACCGATTTTAAAAATGGAACTGGACTTGCCCGCAAAACATTCTTTAACTTTGGACGGGTAAACAATTTTTTGCTTCTGACAAAAATTAAAAGTGAATAAGCCACGCCAACATATTCAGAAATTGATGTTGCAATGGCAGCACCTTTAATTCCCATGGCAGGACATCCAAACTTTCCAAAAATCATTATGTAATCAAGAACAACATTCAGTAAGCTTCTTATTAAACCAAAAGCAACAAGGGGCTTTGTATAATTTGAAGTCTGCATAATTACCATTGAGCTGCTTTCAATTCCAATAACAAGCACAACAGGAGAAAAATATCTGAGGTATTCAAGACAAATAGGCATCATGTTATCTGTAACACCCATTGCTTTTAAAACATACTGCCCTGCAAACAGCCAGAAGAAGAAAAGGATAACAGGAAGAACACTTGTCCAAAGCATAAGAGAAGCAGCATAACTTTCGCACTCTTCCGTTTTCTTTGCACCAACAAGCTGACTGATAATAATTGAACTTCCGGTAACAATTGTAAAACAGAAACTCATACTGGTCCACATAGGACTGGAAACATTTCCTAAAGCACTTAAATAAAATTCGTTTACGTGACCAAGAAATGCTTTATCAACAAGCATCTGAACCTGGCTGATAATATTCCCAAGCATAATGGGCACTGCAATTGTAAGAAGGCTTTTTACATAATTTTTTCTACTGACATTCAACTGATTTGTTTCCATTTTAATTCCTTGTTTTTCTACATTAAAAAATTAACTTCCACTTGATTCATATTTTCTAATACAAATGCACCAGAAAATAATTCCAATTGCCATAAAAATAATTGATATAACAATTAAGGCAGCACTAATAATTAATGGATTATATGTTCCAAAGAAAATTGTTTCAACAGGATAATTTATCATCAACCCAAAAGGAAAAACAAATGTCAAAAGGAACTTAATTACTCCAGGGTAAATACCAATTGGATAACGAGTATAATCTCTAAAGTTGTACATTATCTGCATTAACTTTCCACTTTTCTTGAACACAAGACTTGGAGCGCAACAGAAAATTTTAATTCCACTAATAATAAATGCGCCAAAAATTGCGGCACAAAAAACCATTACAACCAATTGATAATTCCAGATGATGTTTGATTTTGAACCACACACACAAAGCATAATTACACCAACGATTATTTCACCAAGTGCTTCTAACTGCAAATTTTCTGCAATTACCTGGAACAAAACTGGAACGGGTCGCAAAAAATATCTATCCACGTCGCCACGATAAACTCTAAAATACGCAACACGCCAAAGTTCATCGGTAAACAAGTGATCAATTCCAATTGGAATTAAAGTAAAGCCATACAAAAATCCCATTTGATATAACGACCATCCCTGAAAGCTTGGAATGGAACTGATTGTAAAAAATATTGTAAGGATGTAAGAAACGTTTTCGATTAAAAAACCAAAAATACCAATGAACAAATCCTTTTTAAATTCAAGACGGGAAATAACAGAATTTCCAGTGCTCTTAAAATAAAATTTTAAAAGGTGATTCATAAATCAACCTCCCTGAACTGTAACTTTTTTACTAGCATGTTTAAATAAAATCCAACCTAAAAATTCAAACACACAAATCCACAAAATATTTTTAGCAATAAAAATTCCTGCCTGAGCAAAATTTACTTTTCCTAAAAAAATTAAAACAGAGTTTTGGGCAATTCCTGCAAATGGCAACAATTCAACAACTCTACCAAAGCTTCCCGGAAAGAAACTCAATGGAATTAACACACCGCTAAAGAAATTTATAAAAACAGATTTTGCAAGATTCAAGCCCCATCCACTTGTTGTGTAAAAACAAAGAACTCCACAAATGTAATTAATTGTATCTAACAAAAGACAGCTTGTAATCTGGCATACAAAACCTAATGCAAGAAACAAAACAAAATGGAGCACAGAAACAAATTGCAAATATCCCATTACAAAAAATGTAATATAAGCGATTGCAAAAAATGGGATTCCAATCATTAAAATTTTAGTAAAAGTGCTACCTAAATTTGTAGAAGCAAAACGGATTCTATACGAAATAGGTTTAATAAAGCTTATGGCAATTGTTCCATCTTTAATTTCTTCATTAATATCAAATAAAGTTACATCATCAAAAGTAACAAAGGCAAAAATATTTGAGAAAATAAAGTAACAAATAATTTCTTCAAAAGAATATCCGTTAATAATTGATTCAAATCCTTCTGCTGAATTTTTATAAACTGCAATCCACAAAAATACAACACAAGCCATCTGCATTGCTGTGATTAAAAGCCATGCAAACATATCAAATTTAAAAGCAAGTTGAGTCATACTGCCGGCTTTAAAAAACGGTGTGTATTTTTTTAGGAAACTATTTAGTCTCTTAAATAAATTCATCACACTTCCCCACTTTCCAAAATTTCTTTTACAACATCTTCAATGTTGATTTGGTCAATCTTTAAATCTTTTGCACCCAATTCTTTAAAGGCATAATTAACTGCATCTTCTACAGAAATTTCCTGGGCGTTAAATTTCATTTCAAGATTTTGTTCAACTTTGTTGTAACTCATTTTTCCGTTAAAATTATTAAGCTGTTCAATTTCTACTTGATTCTTTGGAGTAACTGTTAAAGTTCTCATATCACCAAATTTATATTTTATGTTTTCGATTGAACCGTCGTAAATAATTTTACCTTCATCAATCATAATAATTCTTGAACACAAATCTTCGATATCTTTCATATCATGTGTTGTTAAAATTACTGTTGTTCCAAATTTTTGATTCATCATTTTAATTGCGTCTCTAATTTTTTCTTTAACTAAAACATCAAGACCGATAGTTGGTTCATCAAGGAATAAAATTTTAGGATTGTGAAGAAGACTTGCTGCCAGGTCTGCACGCATTCTCTGGCCCAAAGACAATGTTCTAACAGGTTGATTTAAAAATTCGTTTAACCCAAGAAGCTCATCAAAAAATTTCATCCTCTCCTGGTAATCATTATCACTAACTCTGTAAATTTCTTTTAAAACTTTAAAACTTTCTACAAGAGAAATGTTCCACCAAAGTTGAGTTTTCTGACCAAATACAACACCAATTTTTTGTGCAACTTTCATTCGCTTTTTATAAGGTTCATCGCCATCAATAAAAACTTTTCCACTTGTTGGATTTAAAATGCCGCACATCATTTTAATAGTTGTACTTTTACCGGCACCATTACTTCCAATGTAACCAACAATTTCTCCATCGTTGATTTTCATATTTACATTATCTACAGCAGTTTTAATTTGGTACTTGCGGCTAAACAAAGTTTTTAACATTCCCCAAACGCCTTTACCCCGAACAGGCTTTTTAAATTGTTTAGTCAAATTTGTAATTTCAATCATTTTTTAATTCCCTCTAATTTATAGGTATTTAACTTATCACTGAGTAAAAATTAATTCTATAAAGTAAAACTTTACAAACCTTTTTCCATCATAGTTTGAATTTGAATATCTTTTGTTACTAAATTCTTTTTATGTTTTTGCTTCAACCGGTTCAGATAAATATCAAAATGAATGTGTTCGGTTACAAGATTAACCATAAGCCGATTATCACTTATCATTCCAAAAAAATCTTTTTCTCCGTTGGGAAGTTTTTCTGTGTCTTTTCCGTGAGCAATATAATCTTTGCGTTCGTTGCTGCCCACTACACAATGAGCAAAATCTGAAACAACAAAAATGCGTTCATCTGCACACTGAGAATTTTCTGAGTAGCCTGAATAAAATTCGATTTTAATATCTTTAAACTGAATATCAGCCCATGTAAAAAGGACGATTCTGACTCCCCGGTTTTCTGCCAGCTTTAACTCTTCCGCAAAAAAATCCAGAGGCATTGTGCAATTCATAATGATTTCTTTTTGAGCAAGATGAATAACCCGATTAACATTTCTGATTAAATTTTCTTTTCCTTCGATATTTGAAAACTCATGGTTAGAAAAAAACGGAGCTTTAAGAGATTCAAGGCATTTCTTTGCTTTCTGGCAACTGGCGGCAAAACTTGAACTCATTTCGTCAAACAGAATTTCCGGACTTACCGCTCTGTATTCAATTGTATTACCGGGAATGCTTGTAACGCAGCCTTTTGCAAGAAGGCTTTCCAGTGCAGAATAAACACTTGGTCTGGAAATTCCTGTAAGTTTTGCAATCTGATATCCTCCCATTTTATCAACAGAAATCAAACTTGCATAAACCTGAGCTTCCACCTTTGAAAACCCTACATCAACAAGGTTTTTAATAATATCTTTCATACTAGTAGTATAACAATTACTACTAGCGATGTAAATATGGGTTATTTTTAAAAATCAAAATAAAATCCGCCGCAATTATTAGACGCAATTATTTGAATTCATAAAATGGAGTTAAATCTTTTGTTCTGAATTCATGCTTTTCGTAATAGCCGATTAATTTTTTTTCTTCATTCCGAAGAGCAATCATGTAAACATCTTTATTCTGTTTTTCGTTATAAAATGTATGAATTTTATTATTGTCTGTTTTCTGACCAAACCAGTCTACAGATTTTTTTATCAGTTCATTTGAATTTGGATTGTGGCAGTTAAGTAGACTTTTTCCAACTAATTCTGCTCCGCCCCACTTTGCGTAATTGTTAATACTGGCAGGATTCATGTAGATAATAGTGTGCTCAAGATTGCAGATAACAACCGATGCATGATCCTGATCAATTATGCTTTTAAAAAATTCATTCAATTCCATTTTATTCTCCAGAAAATCAATAGCCCAGTTCTTCACCAACAAGAATTACTTTTATTCGCTTTGGAGTTGCACTGGTTCTTGTTACAACAATATTTGCACAAAGTGAATTATTTACACAATTGCAGCATCTTCCATAAGTTGCACATGGAGTTGTCTGGTTGAGTCTTACTGCATTTGGTGGTGTTGCACAGTTTCTTACTCGGCGCACTGCATCTTCTTCGCTGGCACAAATTTTATTCATTCCGGCAATAACTATTACCTGCTTTGGACCGTAAATCAAAAAGCACACACGGTTTCCACGCTTGTCTATATTTACAAGTTCCCCGTCAAGAGTAATTGCATTTGAACTCATCAGAAAAGTATCAGCATTAATAAGGAGAGCGTTACACTCTTGTGCACCTTCCGGAGTTTTACCCATTTCTTCCCGATTGATTAAATTATGTCCAGCTTCCACAACTTTCTGTTTAAGCCCCAGTTCATCGATTGTCATTGAACCGCCGTAACCAATTTTTTTTACGCCCTGACCAATCAATTCCATTGCAATTTTATTTGCTTCTTCCTTTGTGTCGGCGTAAAATGCATCCATGCCTCTAAGCCGCATTTTTTTTATAATAGACTCTGCCTGATTTTTATAAAATGTTTTCTTATACTGATTCATTATTCCTCCCATAAAAAGTCAAGAAGATTGTTTCAACAATCGATTGACTTTTTACGC
>JAEDJS010000080.1 GCA_016296205.1 Treponema sp.
CATGTCGGCAAAACAAATAAATTTGTACAGATTGCGAATGTTCTTGGAATTGAACTGGAAGGATTAACGCTTCCAAAAGCAACCTTGCCAGAAGATTATTGGCATTATGAAACAAAAGGAGAAAAACTCGGTACAATTTTCATTCACCTTGTTGTCGAAAATTTCACAGAAAGTTATTCAATCTTTGAAAATCATGCAGGGTGTGAAAAAGGCTATTTTGTGACAAAAAATGGACACCATCTTGCTCTTGAAAAATATGCAGACAGAGAAGCTTATAAAGCTGGCGATAAGAATCAGATTATCTTTATTCCAGATTTAGTGCTTCTTGATATTGCAGAAACTGAAGTTATCACAATAGAAGGGAAAAAATATGAGTTCAAGCAAAATGGTATTGATGAACTGAACAATTACGATATTTTTGATGAACGCTATTTGAAACCATATTATCCAGAATATAAAATTATTCGTACCGTTGTACTCTATGGAAGCAATAACGAACAAATTGCTGAAATTGAAGTAGGTTTCTTGCTCAATGAAAAAGGTAAACTTGTTCTTGGAATAAAAGCTCCAAAGCTATTCAAAAGAGCAATTTCAAATCTTCTTGATTATTGGAATTAAAATGGCCACAAAAAAGAGTTTTCTTGATTTGGAGAAGATAGAATCTGAACTTCTGAAGTATGGAGTTGAAGATGTTGATTCTGAAATCGAGAAAATAGAAAAAGAGGTTAAGTCTACTCTCAATTCTTATAAGGAGAAAAATAAGATTGCTCGTGAGCAGTATAAAAATGCTGTTCCTTTTTCAGAAGTTTATGAATCTACTGTTAGCTTAAATCTGCCTGCTTGGGTTCTAAAAAAAATAGATTCCGCTCGTATTTTTGGGGATTCTAAGCAAATGATAATTTTTCCAGATGGTGAAAAATATCAAATAAACAATCCATTAAATAATCTTTCAGGTGGGGATTGGCTTAATTTTACAACATCTGTTTTTTCAACTTTTTACACTACTAATGGGAAAGATTCTTACGCACATGATATTAGAAAAATTCATCCTTCTCCAAAGCCACCGCAGTTAATGAAAGAAATAATCGAATTCTTTACAAAGGAAAACGAATTAGTTTTTGATTATTTTATGGGTGTAGGAGGCTCTCTGCTTGGGGCAGGACTTTGTAATCGAAAAGCAATAGGAATTGATTTAAACGAAAAATACATTGAAGCGTACAAAAATGCTGCTAAAGAAATTGGTGTTGATATTTTTTCAACAAAATGTGGTAATTGTTTGGAAATTCTTAATAATGGAAAAGAAATGAACTCTCTTTTGAGAGATGAAAAAATAAGTCTTGTTTTGATTGATCCACCTTATGCAAATATGATGAGCAAAGAGAAAACTGGTGGAGATATTGCAGTTTACGGAAATAATGCAACACCTTTTACGAACGATGAAAGAGATTTCGGAAATTTGAGTCAAACTGCTTTTTTTGACTCCCTAAAACAATCGGTAGAACTTGTGTTACCATATATAAAAAAGCACGGTTATATAGTGATATTCATCAAAGATTTACAACCAAATAAAAAGGAATTGAATTTATTACACGCTGATATAATTGAAAAACTTAATGAAATTCCAAATTTAAATTATAAAGGCCTAAGAATATGGGCTGATAGGTCTGCAAAACTATTTCCTTATGGATATCCATTTTCTTTTGTCGCAAATCAAATCCATCAGTATATATTGGTGTTTAGGAAGGAAAAATGATAAGAATGAAAAAACAAGACTAGGAGTTATAGAAGCTGTTTTGCTATAGTAGCATGATTATTTATAATTCTGTATCCTGCTCTGACGAAAAAAAGAAACCAAAAATCGGGAGCAGGTGCCAGGGATTTTTGGATTCAACTTTATATCATCAGGGGAAAACTCAACTTGCTGTTTCTTTTTATCTTTCCAGACAATATCATCATCTATTACAATTTTAATGCTGGCAATTTGAATTTTTGTTCCTGCTTCAGGCTGTTTAATAATCGGTGCCGGAGTTTCTGACGTCGCAAAAAAAATTAGAAAAATAATAAAAAGCAGACCTGTAATCTTTTTTATATTGGAATCGGTGGTTAATTAGTGTGTAAAAATGTGGTTTAGAATTGAATTAAATAGATAAATTTGCTACAATCCTAACAAAAATGAAGCCGCTTAAAAAATTAGAAAGACTTGATAAAGTTCTCGCAAACAACGGGTATGGGACTCGCAAAGAAGTTCGTCATCTTGTGCGCTGCAAGGTTGTAAAAGTAAATGGCAATCTTGTTACAAACCCCGATAATCCTGTTGATGTTTTTACAGATACAATCGAAATCAACGGCATTCAGGTTACAATCCGCCAGAACATCTATCTTATGATGAACAAAAAAGCAGGTTATGTGTGCAGTTCACGAGGCGGAATGCACCCAATCGTTTATGATCTTTTAAGTGAAGAATATTTTAAAAAATTTTTAAGCGGTGACCTTCACATGGTTGGCCGTCTTGATGTTGATACAGAAGGTCTGCTTATTCTTACAACAGATGGTGCCATGACTCACCGGCTTACTTCTCCTAAATATCACTGTTCTAAAAAATACCTTGTTTACTTGCGTGATGCAGTTAGTGAAAAAGATAAAGAAATTTATGTTCAGAAAATGGCAGCTGGACTTCATATTGAACCAGAGGACAATGACCCGGCCGCAGACTGTTTGCCTGCAGAACTTGAATGGGCAGACGAATCTAAATTTACTGATGCAGACGGCAATACACCGGCAGCAGCTGCATATTTAACTTTGTATGAAGGAAAATACCACGAGGTAAAACGGCTTTTTAAGGCCTGCGGAAATCTTGTTGTTTACCTCAAGCGTGAATCAATCAATAATCTGGAACTGGACCACAGTATTGAAATTGGCAAATACCGTGAACTTACCCAGGATGAAGTAAAGGCTCTGGATGTGGATCAGTTGAATCCTCACTATAAATCCCCTCAAAAAGCTGAATATTCAGACAATAATATAGAAGAAATGGAGAATGTTGATGACTGACATCGAAATCGCACAATCAAATGTAATGGATCCTATTAAGGATGTAGCTGCAAAAATCAATCTTACAGATAAAGATTTAGACTTCTACGGAACTTATAAGGCTAAACTTAGTTTTGAAGGAATGAATTCACTCCTGGAAAAAGCCAAAGATCCTGCAAACCGTGGTAAACTGATTCTTGTTACAGCCATGACTCCAACTGCTGCAGGTGAAGGTAAATCAACTGTAACTATTGCACTTGGTGACGGACTTAGAAAAATCGGTAAAAAAAGTGTAATTGCTCTCCGTGAACCTTCTCTTGGCCCTTGTTTTGGTATTAAAGGTGGTGCATGTGGCGGCGGTTATGCACAGGTTGTTCCAATGGAAGATATTAACCTCCATTTTACAGGTGATATTCACGCAATTACTGCAGCCAACAATCTTATTGCCGCTCTTATAGACAATCATTTGCAGCAGGGAAATACACTTAATATTGATCCCCGCACAATTTCATGGAAGCGCTGTGTTGACCTTAATGACCGTGCCCTTAGAAATGTAATTCTTGGTTTGGGTTCAAGAATCGATGGTGTTCCACGGGAAAGTCATTTCCAGATTAGTGTTGCCAGCGAAATTATGGCAATTGTATGTCTTTCAAAAAATCTTGAAGAACTTAAAGAAAGAATAAGTAATATTACAATTGCCGAAAACTATGATAAGCAGCCTGTTAAATTTGGTGAACTTAAATGCAGTGGAGCTATTGCCGCTCTTCTAAAAGATGCTATCCGTCCAAATCTTGTTCAGACTCTTGAACATACTCCGGCTTTTGTACACGGAGGCCCTTTTGCAAATATTGCCCACGGATGTAACAGTGTTAATGCAACAATGTGTGCTCTTGCTTCTGGAGATTATGTAGTTACAGAAGCTGGTTTTGCCGCTGATCTTGGTGCAGAAAAATTCTTTGACATTAAATGTCGTAAAGCAGGTCTTACTCCAAACTGTTCAGTTATTGTTGCTACAATCCGCGCTCTTAAAATGCATGGTGGTGTTGCAAAGACAGAACTTAGTGCAGAAAATGTGGATGCTGTAAAGAAAGGTTTTGAAAACTTAAAAACTCATATCAATAATATGGGAAAATTTGGCGTTAAAACTGTTGTTGCAGTTAATAAATTCATTACTGATACAGATGCAGAAATTAAGGCTTTGCAGGATCTTTGTACAGAAGCTGGAAGCTCAGCTATTCTTTGTGAAGGCTGGGGCAAAGGCGGAGAAGGAGCAAAAGAACTTGCTGCTAAAGTTGCAGAACTTTGTGAAGGAACAAGCGGATTCCACACTTTGTATGATGATGAACTTTCACTTAAAGAAAAAATTCAGACTCTGGCAACAAAAATTTACAGTGCAGATCATGTTGAATTTGATGCAAAGGCCATTAAGAAGATGGATACATATACAAAACAGGGATATGGTAGTCTTCCAATTTGTATGGCAAAAACACAGAATTCAATTAGTCACGAAAAGAGCTGGACAGGCAGCCCAAGGGGTTATGTTTTCCCGGTACGTGATGTTCAGCTTTACAGCGGTGCAGGATTTGTTGTAGCATTTGCCGGTGATATTGTTGATATGCCTGGTCTTCCAAAAATGCCTGCCGCAATGAATATTGATGTAGATAATAACGGAAAAATTACAGGTCTTTTCTAATAACTATTTTTAAGATAACCTGTTTTAAGAAATTACTATAGGAATAATTGAGGAGTGTAAGATAAAATGACAGTAACTTGTTTGGACTTGGAAGGTGTACTTGTTCCAGAAATCTGGATTGCATTTGCAGAAGCCAGTGGAATCCCAGAACTTAAGAAAACAACTCGTGATGAGCCAGATTATGACAAGCTTATGAACTGGAGAATTGGTGTTCTTAAGGAACATGGTCTGGGGCTTAAAGAAATTCAGGAAACAATTGCAAAAATTGATCCTCTTCCTGGAGCAAAAGAATTTCTTGATGAACTTAGAGCCAGCTGCCAGACAATCATTGTAAGCGATACATTTACTCAGTTTGCCGCTCCTCTGATGAAGAAACTGGGAATGCCAACAATTTTCTGTAATGAACTTATTGTTGCAGAAAACGGCGAAATTACAGGCTTTAAAATGAGATGCGAAAAATCAAAATTAACAACTGTAAAAGCTTTGCAGTCAATGGGTTTTGAAACAATTGCTTCCGGAGACAGCTACAACGATTTGGGAATGATTCTTAATTCAAAGGCTGGGTTCCTTTTCCGCAGTACAGATAAAATAAAAGCAGATTACCCTCAGCTTAAAGCATTTGAAGAATACGATGATCTTTTAAAGGCAATCAAGGCAGAATTATAATGAGCGCAAAACAGGTAAAATCAACAGCAAAATCTCACGGAACTCATACAGACGATAATCACAAGGCACTCTGGTCTGGAAGATTTGCAGAAGGCCCGGACAGTTATGCAGTTGAATTTGAAACTTCAATCAACGTAGACGAAAGAATGGCTCTGGATGATATTCACGGTTCCATTGCCCACGCTACAATGCTGGGTGAACAGCAGATTATCAGTGCAAAAGAATGCAGCGAAATTGTAAAAGGCCTTAAATCAATTGAAGCAGACCTTACATCCGGAAAACTGGAAATTGATTACAGCGCCGAAGACATTCACTCATTTGTAGAAGCAACACTTACAGACAGAATCGGTGAACCAGGAAAAAAACTCCACACAGGCAGAAGCCGCAACGATCAGATTGCTTTGGACGAACGTCTTTACCTTAGAAGAGTGATTCCTGAACTTCAGAATAAAATCATTACTTTAATGGAAGCTCTTGCAGAAATTGCAAAAAATCATACAGAAAGTTTTCTCAGCGGATACACACACATGCAGCATGCACAGCCGGTAACTCTTGCTCATCATCTTATGGCATGGAACGCAATGCTTGAACGTGACTGGAGCCGTTTGGAAGACAGCCTTAAACGCATTTCCGTTAGTCCACTTGGTTCCGGGGCTCTTGCAACAACAGGTTTACCATTGAACAGAGAATTGGTTGCAAAACAGCTTGGATTTGATGGTGTTACAGCAAATTCTCTGGACAGTGTAAGTGACAGAGATTATTGTATTGAATTTACCAGCGATTTTGCTATGCTTCAGAGTCATCTTAGCCGTATGTGCGAAGAAATTGTTTTGTGGTCTACAGTTGAATTTGGATTTATTGACCTTAGCGAAAAATGGTCTACAGGTTCATCAATTATGCCTCAGAAAAAGAATCCGGACTTTGCAGAACTTATTCGCGGAAGAACAGGTAAAGTTTATGGAGACCTTATTAACCTTCTTGTAATGGTAAAAGGTCTGCCCCTTTCTTACAACAGAGATTTGCAGGAAGACAAGGCTCCTTTGTTTGAAGCTTTAGACACTTGTGTTGCAAATCTTACTGTTTTTACTGCAATGATTTCTACTGCAAAATGGAATACAGAAAAAATGGCTTTAACTTGCGAAGGTGGTTTTGCCAATGCAACTGATGTGGCAGATTATCTTGTTAAGAAAGGTGTGCCGTTTAGAACTGCCCATGGAATTTCTGCAAAGAGTGTTCGTATGGCAATTGATGCAGGGCTTTCAAGAATTGAAGATCTTTCTATCGAAGAATTGCAGCAGTGTTCACCACTTATTGAAGAAGATATTTTTGATCAGATAACTGTAAAATCATGTGTAGAAAACAGAGCTTTAACAGGTGGACCTTCACCAAAATCAGTTAAAGCACAGATTCAGAAATTGTTAAAATTCTGCGCAAAGAACCGCAAATAAGTATGCAGGTTTTTTGGCAGTATTAAATAAGGAGTGTAAGATAAAACCGCTAAAATAGCGCGGCTTTATCTTACCTAAAGTT
>JAEDJS010000081.1 GCA_016296205.1 Treponema sp.
CCGTCAAATCAGAATACCACATTTCAGATATTTATATCATGACATCTTGATTCAGCATCCCACTAGATTTAGTGTGAGATCCTGAAACTAGTTCAGGATGACGCTATGCTACTAATTTCTTGAACAGCCCCTTATTGTTTTAAAGATTCTCGATTGTTATTTTGCTAGGTCCCTGGAGACTTGAAGTAACATTTATGTGGCTTTTTATTTCTTTTTCCAGAAGTTCAACGTGGCTGATTATTCCAACTGTTCGCTCTTCCCGAATCTGGTCCAGAATATTGATAGCTTTGTAAATTACTTCTGAATCCAATGTTCCAAAACCTTCATCTATAAACAAACTGTCAAGTCTTACGCCACCGCTTTTTTCCTGTACAACATCTGTTAATGCCAATGCAAGACTGATTGAAGCTTCAAAAGTTTCGCCTCCACTTAAACTTTCTGTCTGGCGCTTTTTTCCGGTCCAGGTATCCATTATTTCCAGGTCAAGACCTTTTTTGCCCCGGCCACCTTCCTTGTCTGTAACAAGAACAAACTGGTATCTTTTACCGCTAATATGTTTAAATCTGATGTTTGCTTTTTCAATGACCTCGTCAAGAAATGTTCCCATAAGCCAGCTGTCAAATGTGATTTTCTTGGAGTTGCTGCCGTTAAGATCCATGTCTAGCCGCAGTACATCCTGATTATTATCCTGTAATTCCTGGAGTTCATTTTTTTGTTTTAAAATATTCTGCAGTTTAAAATATATTACTTCCATTTTTCCACTGCTTTCGGCTATTTCTAAATCAAGTTGCTTTAGTTTATTTTCTGTCTGTTTTTCTTTTTCCAGAATAATGTTGAGCTCAGCAGTGTGTTTTTCTAAATCTTCCGGAGAAATTTCAATGGTCTGAATTTGAACTTTTACCTGGTCGTAGGAAGTAAAGAATTTCTGAGCTTTCTGTTTGTAAAATTCAATCTGGCTTCGTTCCATTTTATACTGCTGTGCTTCTTCTGAATTTTTAAAATTATTTTGAAGGAGTGATTCTTTAATTTTTTGTTCCAGCGTAAAAATATCTTCTTTTATTAAAGCTAGTGATTTTTTGTTTTCTTCCACTTCAACAGAAACTTTCGTAAGATTCTGATAGATTTCTTTTGATTTTAAATCAAATTCCAGAAGTAATTTTGAATCATTATTTATTGAATCTTCCAGCTGTTTATTCAACTCCAAAAGGTTTTCGGTAAATTCAAACTCTTCTGCAATTTTAGAATAACTTTCTCTGGAATCTTCTGCAATTTTCTGCTTGTTGGAAAAATCAGAAATCAATGCAGAAAAATCCATTATTTTTTGAGTATAAATACCGGTGGAAAATTCAATCTGCTGGTTAAAGCTTTTTTTATCTGCAAAATTTCTGGCCTTAGTTAGAATTTCTTCTGCATTTTTATTTGTGTCTTTTATATTTTGAATTTCCTTTACAGCTCTGTCTATATTTTTTTCTGTCTGTTCAATCTTGATTTGAATTTCTTTTATAAGCTGCTCAAAATTTTTCTTTTCTTCATATTTTGCTTTTTGAGGATGAGTCAATGAGCCGCAGACAGGGCAGGGTTCGTTGTTTTTTAATGTGGCCGAAAGAGTGGCAGCTGTATTTGTAATAAGGTTTAATTCCTTCTGATGTTCCAAATTTTCCAGCTGATTTTCCCATTCATTTTTTTGCTGGCTTAATGTTTCTATAATTGCCCCATTGTTTTCTACAATATCAAGAGATTTTGTAAAAAGAGAATCAAGAACAGTGGCATTTTTTATAAGTTGAATTTTGGAATTTTCCAGATTTTGTTCATCAGTTTTTTTCTTTGTTAAAAGGGTTTGGGCAAAATCAACTTTGGATTTTTTCTCTTTTTGAATTTCAATGTTTTGTCTGATCTGCTCAATTTCTTGTGATTTTAGTTCAATTTCTTTAGATTCTTTTTCCAGTTGATTTTTAATTTTATTTTTTGATTCCAGCAGTTTTTCTGTTTCGGCTTGTTTTTTTGATAATTCAACTAATGAATCGCTGTATAAAATTACTTCCATTGCGCGTTCAGCATTTTCTGCTTTTTCTTTAATCAATTTGTGTTCTTCTAAATCGGATTCCAATTGTTTTTTTAATTCTACCAGTCTGGCAGCTTTCTGGGCCAGTGAAATTTTCTGATTTATATTTTCTTTCTGGCTTGCAAGTTTCTGCAGTTCTTCCTGTATCTGATTTTTTTCTTTTTTTAAATTATCTGATTGTTTGTGTAATTCTGATAATTCTTTTTGTTTTTCCTGGACATTAAAATCATTTTCTGCTTCTTCCAGAAGTTTTTCTTTAATTGTAATTTTTTGCTTTACATCTTTGGCCATTTCCCAGGATTTTCTGCATATTTCAGAATAGAGTTCTATTGGAAAAAGTTTTTTTAATGTTTCTGATTTTTTATCTGATGTTGATTTTAAGAATGATTGGAATGCCCCCTGAGGAAGAACAACGATTTTTGTAAATTCGTCTTTGCTAAGTCCAATGAGTTCTGTTACTTTTGCTGTCAGTTCTGCAACTTTTCCTGGAAACATCTGGTATTGCTGTTTAGAATTGTCCCAGGCATAAAATTCCATGGTGTTCTGTTTGTTTTTTATTGTTCCGTCACGACCAGTATAAGTAACACCAATGTTTCTTACAACCCGGTATTTGCAGGAATTTAAAATAAATTCGTAATCTACAAAAGCTTCTTCTTCATTTGCAGCATAATCACTTTTTAATTTGAATGTATCATTTCTTCCGCTGGCAGAACCGTAAAGGGCAAATGTGATTGCATCAAATATTGTTGTTTTCCCGCTGCCTGTTTTACCTGTAATAAGGAACATATTTTTTAGCTGTGTAAAATCAATTGTTTCGTCCAGAAATGGTCCGATGTTTTTTAAGTGCAATTTTACTGGTTTCATTGTGCTTCTCCTGCTAGTTTTTCAAAAAGATCCATTTCTTTTATTACAACTGGTTTTTCAAGTGTATCTTCGTCATAAATTTCCCGCAAAAAAGATTTAAATACTTCCCGCTGACTTTTGCTTTGTTTTAAAGCTTGTCTTCTTTGTTCCATTGAATTAGAATTATTTTGAATTCCCCCGAATTTGTCTTTGTAACTGAACATTAATAGATTTGGAAATTTTTTCTGCAATTTGGCAACTGGGTTTATAATTAAATTATTGTCTGTACATTCAAGACTTAAGTAATCATTTTTATATTCGTCAAATTTATTTTCAAAATCCATGAACATTCCGGTTAATTTTACAACTTGATGAAGTGGTTTAAATGGAATCTTTTCTGCAGTAAACTCACCATTTTCTGGAAATTCAACTTTTATCATAAATTTTGAATCATTGCTTTCTCCAAATGAATAGCTCAAAGGGCTTCCCGGATAAAATGCATTTTCTGTTACTTTTGCATATGAGTGGATGTGTCCCATTGCAACATAATCAAATCCTCCAAAGCTTTCGGTAGAAATTGAATCAGTGTCACCAACGGAAATTCGTTCGCTTTCACTTCTTATTGAGCCAAAAGCAAGAACGTGGCAGTTCAGAATTATTTTATTTGTACTTCCAGATTTTTTGCGGGATTCAAAAATTAATTCCTTTGCTCTGTCAAATAATTCCTGCTGTGTTTTAAGAGGTGAATCGAACAATGTTTCATCTTGTTTTTTTACAATTCCTGGAACAAGATAAGGCAGCTGATAAATGTCACAATTTCCAACTGTTACAGGAACCGTAATATTTTTGCAGTCAGAGGCAATATGAATATTTTGTGCTTCAAGAATTTCCTTTGCAAATCCAAGACGCTCTGAACTGTCATGATTTCCTGAGTTTATAAAAACATGAAGGTGAGGAAATTTTTCTTTAATTGAATTTAAAAAATCGGAAAGAAGATTAACGGCTTCTACAGGTGGAATTGATCTGTCATAAATATCACCGCTTACAATTAATGCCTGATAATCGTTTTTTAATTCCATTAATATCTGATCCAGAAAATTTTTCTGATCTTCCAAAAGTGATTTTTCGCACAAAGTTTTTCCTAAGTGCCAGTCTGATGTATGCAAAAATTTCATATTTATAATATAACGGCTTTATTTGATTCTGGCAATTTTTTTTTACTTGCCAATAATCTTTGTTACAATTATAATAATGTTACAGGTGAAAAATGGATTATTCAAAGTATGGTATTAATGCATATTTAAAAAATCAGGTTAAAGAATCTTCAGAATCTGAAAATTCGCAAAAACCTTTAAGTATTTCTAAAGAAATAAGAAGAAATTCAGAGCCAGGGAAGGAACCTCTTGTTCATAAGCCCATTTTTGAAAAAATAGACAGCAAAGTTGGTGAGATTCTTAATAACAAGAAACTTGAACAGCAGGCTCTTAAAGATGCAGAAGTTGCTGCAAGAACTGGAATTTATTATAACAGAAATTCAAATAATCAAGGGCAAACAGTAGAAGAAGCGGCTCAGAATTTAATAGACTTGAATAATGCCGGGCTTTTAAAAACCAGTACTCCATCAACTTCTAAAGAAAACCAGACGGATTCAATTTATAGGAGAGTTGCAAAATTCCTCATTGTTCTTGGAAATGATGAAGCTGCCAAAGTTCTTCCTCATTTAAGTCAGGAGCAGATAGAAAAAATTATTCCAGAAATTGCATCTGTCAGAACTGTAACAAAAGAAGAAGCGGCCCAGGTTCTTGAAGAATTTGAAGGTCTTATTCAGCAGGCAAAAAATTCCGGTGGTGTAGATGCTGCCCGTGAAATTCTGGATAAAGCTTTTGGCCCGGATAAAGCCAGTTCCTATATGGAAAAAATTGGGCAGGTTTCTACTAATGGAAATCCTTTTGAATTTCTTGAAGGGGTTGATTCAGAACGGGTGCTTATTCTGTTGAATGATGAAAGTCCTGCAACAAAATGTCTTGTTCTATCTCAGATGATTCCAAAAGAAGCTGCTGCTGTAATTAATAAAATGGATATTGCTTCCAAAAAAGAAGTTGTTCTCAGACTTGCCAGAATGGAACCTGTTGATCCAAAAATTATGGAGGTTACCGCCAATGCTCTCCATGATAAACTTTTAAAACAGAACACAGTTAACAGCACTACAGTTGACGGTAGAAGTGCTTTGGCTCAGATTTTAAAACGAATGGACCCGGCTGCAGAACAGAACATTCTAAATACATTAAGCGACCAGGATCCAGTTCTTGGTGCAGATTTAAGGCAGCGGCTGTTTACTCAGGAAGATGTACTTACAGCAGACGATAAATTTTTGCAGAATAAATTGCGCAACATGGAAGACATGGAAATTGCATTCCTTATTGCCGGTAAAAGTGATGAATTTAAAGGTAAAATTCTAAAAAATGTAAGCAGAACTCGAGGTGAATTGATTCTTGAAGAAATGGAACTTCATAAACCAATGTTGAAGAGTGACTGCGAAAAAATAACTTCAATTTTCTTTTCTCAGCTTAGAAGAGCATGGGAACAGGGTGAATTATTTATAGAAGGAAGAAGTTCAGGAGAACAGTACGTATGAATGATTTGAATTTTGAAGCAGGCCAGATTATTGAAAATTTCAAAGTACTGAGCATTAAATCTATTCCTGACTGTAACTCTGTGGCAGTTCATCTTAAACATATTACTCTTGGGCTTGAAGTATACCACCTTGTAAATGACAGTGAAGAAAACCTGTTTTCATTTGGATTTCGTACACCATTGAATTCCAGCACAGGAGTTCAGCATATTATGGAACATAGTGTTCTTGCCGGAAGTCAGAATTATCCTCTGAAGGATCCGTTTATTTCTCTTGAAGGGCAAAGTGTAAATACATACATGAATGCTTCTACCAGTCCAGATTATACTTGTTTTCCAGCCAGTAGTGTTGTAAAAAAAGATTACTTCAATCTGATGAAGGTTTATGGTGATTCCGTATTTTTTCCTTTACTTAGGGAAGAAACCTTTATGCAGGAAGGGTGGAGATGCCAGCTTGATAATAATGGGAAACCGGAAATTCAGGGAATTGTTTTTAATGAAATGAAAGGTGTTTATTCTTCATTTTCTAACTATCTTCTTGATGCTGTTTTTACTGCTCTTTTTCCAAAAACTCATTATAATTATGACAGCGGCGGAAATCCTCTTAATATCCCTGAACTTTCTTATAGAGAGTTCAAATCATTCCATAAAAAATATTATTGTCCGGCAAACTGCATTGTTTTTTTAAGCGGAAATATTCCAACTGTTGAACAGCTTTCGTTTATTAACCAGAATATTCTTAACCGTATTTCTGATGGCGGTAAAAAAATTCCTTTCCCAAAAGAAAATTACAGCATAAATCCGCCTTCAACTTTAAAAATAAAAGGGCCAGAAACACAGGATGGAAAAAGTGAAATCCTTCTGGCCTGGAATACATCTAAATTTTCAAAAGACGGCGAACCTTCTGCATTCAGACTTTTTGAATTGATTTTTCTTGACCTTCTGTTAACTGGTTCAGATTCTTCTCCCCTTTCAAAAGCAGTTTTGGCTTCTCCATGTTTTTCGGACTGTTCAAATATATGTGGTGCTATTTCATGT
>JAEDJS010000021.1 GCA_016296205.1 Treponema sp.
TATTTCCCATACTTTCACCTCCCGTTACGTCATTCCGACACATTCCGTTACGTCTTCGTGATACGCCCTGTTACGTCTTCGTGACACGCCCTGTTACGTCATCCTGAACTCCGATTCAGGATCCCTCCTGCAAAGAGATTCCGGATCAGGTCCGGAATGACACACTTAGTCCCCAGAGATTCCGGATCAAGCCCGGAATGACAGTGTTTGGGTTCGGAATGACAGTGTGGAGGGAGGTAATTTATTATTCCATTGATTCGTCTTCGGAATCATTTTTGAAGTTTTCGAATTCTTCTTTTAGGATTTTTCTTCTCCAGATTGAAGTCCAGATTAACACACCGAATAAAATCAATATTGCGGCAACTCCCAAAAAACCTTTCATATAACCTCCGAATCTTGACTTTAGAATATTAAATCAATATTATTTCATTATAATTTATTTGCCAATTTAGCTCAATCGGTAGAGCAGCTCCCTCGTAAAGAGCAGGTAAAGAGTTCGATTCTCTTAATTGGCTTATTTTGTTTATTTTATACAGTAGAAAAATAATACAACCCTTGAAAAATAACCAAAAAAGTCGTAAAATGTTCTATTATGACAGCTAATGAATTACGTTCAAAATACATTGAATTCTTTAAATCAAAAAATCATGCAGAGATTTCAGGACAGAGTTTGATTCCTGAAAATGATCCATCAGTTTTGTTTACTACAGCCGGTATGCATCCACTTGTTCCATACTTGCTGGGAGAAAAACATCCCGCCGGAACACGCCTTACAGATTATCAGAAATGTGTTCGCACCGGTGATATTGATGAAGTAGGAGATCCAAGTCATCTTACATGTTTTGAAATGCTTGGAAACTGGTCACTTGGTGATTACTTTAAAAAAGAATCAATTGCTTTCTCTTATGAATTTCTTACATCAAAAGACTGGCTTGCTCTTGATCCAAGAAAGATTTCGGTAACAGTTTTTGCCGGAGATGAAAACGCTCCCCGGGATGAAGAAGCTGCAACTTGTTGGAAAGAAGTTGGAATGCCTGAAGATAAAATTGCATATCTTCCAGCCAGCGACAACTGGTGGGCAGCAGGTCCAACAGGTCCTTGTGGTCCAGATACAGAAATTTTCTACTGGGTTGGAGAAGGTCTTCCGCCACAGGGGTCAAATAAAGGTACAGACAGCGCCAACTGGATGGAAATCTGGAACAATGTTTTCATGCAGTTTGAACGCAAGGACGAAAAAACACTTATCCCTCTTCCAAAGAAAAATGTTGATACAGGAATGGGTCTTGAAAGAACAAACTGTATTCTCCAGGGCAAAACAAGTGTTTACCTTACAGAGGTTTTCCAGCCGATTATTGCAAAAATCGAAGAGCTTGCAAATTACAAATATGGTTCAGATGAAGCTAAAGACCGCAGCGTAAGAATTATTGCAGACCACAGCCGTTCAAGTGTTTTTATTCTTGGAGACCAGAAAGGTGTTTCTCCTTCAAATATTGGTGCTGGTTATGTTTTGCGCCGTCTTATCCGTCGTGCAGTTCGCGAAGGAATGAAACTTGGAATCGACAGAGCATTCCTTGCAGAAATTGCAGAAGCTGTTATCCAGAATTTTAAATGTGCTTACCCTGAACTTGACCAGAATGCACAGAAAGTAAAAAGTGAACTTACTCAGGAAGAAGCAAAATTCCGTGATGCTCTCAAAAACGGTGAAAAGGAATTCCAGAAGATGCTTCCTAACCTGATGAAAAATCCAAAGAAGGAAGTTAGCGGTAAAGTTGCTTTCCGTTTGTTTGATACATTTGGTTTCCCTCTTGAATTAACTCAGGAGCTTGCTGCAGAAAACGGATTTACAGTTGATAAAGAAGGTTTCGCAGAAGCAGAACGCAAACATAAGGAAGCTTCTAAATCTCTTGATGCCGGTAGTGCAAAAGGCGGACTGGCAGAACAGAGTGATGTTACAACAAAGTATCATACAGCTACACACCTTCTCCAGCAGGCTCTCATTAATGTTCTTGGTGAACATGTTGCACAGAAGGGGTCAAATATTAATAATGAACGTATGAGATTCGACTTTACATTTGAACGTCCAATGACAAAAGAAGAAATTCAGAAAGTTCAGGATATGGTTAATGAACAGATTAAGGCCGACCTTCCAGTTAACATGCGGATTATGACATTGGATGCTGCAAAGGCAGAAGGTGCCCGTGCTTTGTTCTCCAGCAAATATGGCGAAGAAGTAAAGGTTTATACAATTGGCCGTGATGTTAAAAATGACTGGTTCAGCAAAGAAGTTTGCGGTGGCCCACACGTTCAGCATACAGCACAGATTGGTGAATTCAAAATCGAAAAGGAACAGTCTTCTTCTGCAGGTGTTCGCCGTATTCGTGCTACAATTTCCGGCGGATTGCCATTAGAAAATTAGTTGTAACTTCTGGAGCTGTAAGTATGTTATATTTATAGTTTCAAAGGAAACCTTCCAATACTTTTGGAAAAATTACTTGTAAAACGAGGAATAATATGAAAAAAATAGCAGTTGTTTTTGCACTATTGATTACAGCAGTATCGGCAGTATTTGCTCAGAATGATTTACAGCCGCTGGCCGTTGTAAAAATCAACAAATCTGAGACAATCACTTTAAAGAATCTTAAGGATCGTGTTGATGCTTATAAAAAACTTACTGGTAAAGCAGATTTCACAATCGACGAAAAGAAAGAAATTCTTGATGCTTTGATTGATGAAAAACTCATTGTTCAGCAGGCTCAGAAAGAAGGTCTGAATCTTACAGACGCTCAGGTTAATCAGTATTTCCTGGCTAATTTGCAGCAGCAGGTTGGAAGACAGGCTACAGAACAGGAAATCAGCAATATTATTAAAGAAACAACAGGCATGACTTTGGAAGAATACATTAAAAATGTAACAGGCTATAATCTTCCTTCTTACAAACAGTATCTTAAATCTCAACTTATTGCACAGCAGTATATGCAGTCAAAATTTGCAGGACAGATGGGAAATGTTGCTCCAACAAAAGAAGAAATCGACAAGTTCTACGATGCAAACAAAACTTCATTTGTTCAGTCTGATATGCTTAAACTGTTCCTTGTAATTGTACCAAAAAAGCTTCTTGCAGCAGACAAAAAAAGTCTTGAAGACAATCCTGCAGCTAAGAAGGATGCAACAGAAATGTACAACGCATATAAAGCAAAGACAAAAACTGCAGAATCAATCAAAGCTTCAAAAGATAACGGTGTTTCTTTCCAGGCAGGTGAACTTCTTGTGGCAAAGGATCCTCGTCATGCACAGCAGCTTGGTGTTCCTTATGATAAACTTCTGGAGCTTTTTACAAAGAACAACGGTTATGTAAGTGAATTGCAGGAAACAGCAGAAAATTTCCAGTTCCATATTATTCTTAAGAAGTATGATGCAAAAATGCTCAAAATCAATGATGCAGTGCAGCCAGATTCAAATGTAACAGTATATGAATACATTAAGCAGAATCTTGGTGCTCAGAAGCAGCAGCAGTATCTTATGGATCAGATTCAGAAGCTTGCAGATAGTCTTGCTACTGCAGAAAATGTAGATCGCAAAAAGACAGGTGAAGCACTTAACAAACTTTTGAACTGGTAAGAGGAAATTATGTCAAGAAGAAAAGGACGTATTCTGGCTTTTCAGTCATTGTATTCGTATGATGTAGGTGGAGTTGAATTAGATGAACTCCTTAAATTTCAGTGGCTTGAAAAACCAGAAAACGAATCTGCAATTTCCAATCTTGCAGAAGAAGCCGAAGAAGAAACAGAAACTGCAACTGGTTATAATACAGAAGAAAACAAGACTTTTGCATCCCTTATTGTTTCTGGAACAATTCAGCAGCTTTCAGAAATTGATGAAATTATTAAAAGTCATTTGTCTGCCAACTGGAGCTTTGACCGTTTGAATAAAGTTACACTGGCAATTCTGCGTATGAGCATTTACTGCATCAAATATCAGAAAGATGTAGACAGCGCAATTGTAATTGACGAAGCTATTGCAATTGCAAAAAGTTTTGGCGAAGATGAATCATATAAATTTATCAACGCAATTCTTGATAAAATCAGCAGGGAGCAGGCGTAAATAATTGAAAGGGGCAGTAAAATTTTTGCCATCAATTGTTACTCTTGTATTGGCAGGTCTGGTTTTCCTTTCCTGCAATTCCCGTTATAAGGGAGCTTCTTTTATTTCCCAATTGGATGAAGCCGATGCTTACATTGAACTGGGAGAAGTAAAGGAAGCTCTTTCTGTTTTAAAAGAAGCGGAAGAAAATGCATTAACTTCCACTAGTGTTTTAAGTATTTACAAACGTTATATAAAACTTGGGGAACTGGAAAAAGCTCAGAAAATTCTTTCCGGGGCTCAGAAAAATTTTGAAGGCAATGATTTAAAAGCAATTTATGTAAAATATCTTCTGGAAAAAGGCGATTATGATCTGGCATTGGAAGAATCCAGAAGTTTAAGCGGCACAGAATATGCTTCTTTTTATGCAGAAAGTCTTTTTGAGTGCTGCCAGAAACGTGGCGTAAATGCACTAAGCGTTTTTGAGCCTTTAAAAGTAAAGAAAAATAAAGTTGATCTTTCAACGATTTTAAAAAAATCAGGAAAAAAAATATCACAACAGATTACCTCTGAGGAATTTGAATCTGGTGTGTTTTACCAGGATCTAAGGTTTATCCCTGTCTACCAGGACTGCTACCAGTCAACAAAAGATGGTTCCTGGCTTATAAATGGTGCTGTTTTACACATGGCTAATGGTAAATATGACAGTGCTATTATGCTTGCTCCAGGAACAGTTTCCACTCAAAAAGAAAGTTTGTTTTGGGGAACAGTTTTCTATGACGCATGCAGGTTTGATGAAAGTCTTTTTTATCTTACTCAACTTCCATTAACAGGAAAAAATGCAGTCCTTGCAGCAGATGGATTTTATATTGCCGGCAATGAAGCGGAGAGTGAAAATGCTAGAAAAATATTTATGTCTGAATGCGGCGTTGAATTTGACGAAGACGGAAAATTTGTTAGTGCAGAAAATGCAATCAGTAATCCAAACGTTGTAGAATTCCTGCCTCTTGTTTATTTGAACAGTGGACGTTATCATCACCTGCAGGAAGACAAAATTACAGAATATAAAATGCTTGATACTGTAACTGAACAGTTTAAGGATTTTGTTCCAGGGTTAAGCAGCTTTGGGCAGTTTGCAATGGATTCAACTAAGTGGCCAAAACCAGAAAAAATTTGGGATGAACTGCGTATGGCCGGTCTTAAAACTTTGGGTATGGAAGATTATGATGCTCTTCCAAAAATTACAGTTCAAGATGCCATAGATAAAATTAAAAATGCCAGTGTTTCTCCAGAGTTGAATGTACTTAAAGCAAAATTGGAAAATTCTATAGACAGTATTTCAAGTGATGAAAAACGTTATGCTTCTTTGTGGGAATTTCTTGAAAGAAATGCTGTTGATGGAAAATATCCTAGTGAAGTGGCCAGGTATGCAGTTCAGGGAATGATAAAGTACGGGCATGTAGAAGATAGCCGCAATCTGTTTAACAATTATCTTTTAAAGAATTATGGAACTCCGGGAGTTGAATTTGTTGCCAGCGAAAATTGCGGAAATCTAAGTTTGTGGGAATGTGAAACAGCTGCCTGGTTTGCTTCTGTAGAAGGCCGGATTTCTGATGCAAAAACTTTGTATGAATATATAATTCAAAAATTCTCCAGCCGGCGGCCAGAATTTGCCAGCGTTGCAGAAAATGGCAGTGTGGTAAATTCCTTAATCAACCTGGGTGTAATTTTAGACGGCTTGAATGACGGCCACGGGGCACTGGAACTTTTTAACCAGGCAATGAGCCGCACTGTTGATGATTTAAAAAAATCGGAAATCCTTTACAGAATAGCATTAACTTCAAATTCAATTGGAGACAGAAAAACTGCTGTCCGTTCTTTGCAATATTCTCTGGCTCTTAATCCCCGGGATTATAAAGCAAAAATTTTATTAAAAAAATTTGATGAATAATTTGATTTTTGGCAAAAAATTTAGTAAATTAATAGTGATAAAGAAAAAATTGGAGGCAAATATATGACAATTAAACCTTTAGCAGACCGCGTACTTCTTAAACAGGCTAAAGCAGAAACAAAAACAGCCAGTGGAATTATTATCCCAGGTACAGCACAGGAAAAAACTCAGGAAGCAACAGTTACTGCAGTTGGTCCAGGAACAGAAAAAGATCCTGTTACTGTAAAAGTTGGTGATAAAGTTATGTACGATAAATATTCTGGAACAGCTCTTAACATTGACGGCGAAGAATATCTTATTGTAAAAATGAGCGATATTATTGCAGTAATTGAATAGTCATTAATTAGATTGATAGATTCTAATAGTGGGTCATTTTGACACAATTTCTGTTTGTTTAGAAATTTGGTGTGTCAAAATGGCTCATTCTTTTTTTTTAGCGTCCATAAATTTTTAAAAATCTGTTAAAAATCAACATTTAAGCAAAAAAAAATCAAAAAATTCAGAAAAAAAACGTAAAATAATCCACTTGGCATAGAACTTGCAATATAATAATCAAAGAAAAATCATTAAAAACAGTGAGGTGCAGATATGTCAAGAATCGATGAAAATATTTTGGATGTTTACGCTAATCAAATTAAAAAAATTCCGCTTTTAACTCCACAGGAAGAAAACGAACTTGCTGTTTTGGCCCAAAAAGGCGATATTAATGCCCGCAATAAGATTCTTTCTGCAAATCTTCGTTTTGTTCTTAAAATTGCACAGAAATATTCAAAAAGTCAGATGGAATTAGAAGATCTGGTAAGCGAAGGAAATCTTGGGCTGATTAATGCCATTGAACACTTTAACCCAGAAATGGGAAATCATTTTATTTCTTATGCTGTATTCTGGATTAGACAGAGTATTCTTAAAGCTGTAGGTGAAAAATCCAGAGCAATTCGCTTGCCACAGAACAAGGCTTACGAGGTGAGTCAGGTTATTAAAGCCCGGGAAATGCTTCCAGAAATGGACAGTGAACAGGAAATTAAAGAAATTGGTCTTATGCTTGATATGAAAAATTCGGAAGTAAAAGAATTGCTGCAATTTAGTAAAGATATGCTGAGTCTTGATGCGCCTGCTGCAAAGGATGGGGAAAGTTCCTATACTTTGGGACAGCTTTTGGAAGACCAGACATATTCTACTCCAGAAGCTGCTTTTATGAGCAAATCTTTTAATGATGATATACGTCAGCTGGTAGAAAATCTTCCGGGAAAAGAAAGTGAAGTTATTTCAATGCGATTTGGACTTTATGGCCAGGAACCAAAAAGTCTTCAGGAAATTGGTAATAAATTTGATCTTTCCAAGGAACGTGTAAGACAGATAGAAAAGAAAGCAATTTTTGATCTCAGTAAAAAAACAAAAGCGGCTTCACTTAGAGAATTCTTTGTAGCTTAAAAAAGCATCGTAACGGGCCTGAATAAGAATGTCTTTGTCCCGGGCAAGGTCAGAAATGCCCAGCTGCAGATAACCGCTTTGCTGGGTGCCTAAAACTTCGCCAGGTCCTCTAAGCCTTAAATCTTCTTCGGCAATAACAAAACCGTCGGAATTTTCGTAAATGGCCTTCATTCTGTCTATTCCGGTTTTAGTTATATTTTTGCTGTAAATTAAGAAACAATAACTTTGGAGACTGCTTCTTCCAACTCTACCACGCAACTGGTGAAGTTCGGCAAGACCAAATTTGTCTGCGTTATCAATTACAATACAAGTGGCATTAGGAACATCAACTCCAACTTCTACAACTGTTGTGGCAACTATTACCTGAATTTTATTTTCCCGGAAATCCTGTAAAATTTGACTTTGCTCATCTTCTGGAATTTTCCCGTGAATCAGTGCAACTTTATGTCTTGTAAAAACATTCTGTGAAAGATGCTGGAACATTTTTTGAGCACTTTTGAGTTCACTTTTGCCGGGGTCTTCAAAATTTAAAGTTTCGCAGTTATCTTCCTGGGGTAAATCACTTTGGGGCAGAACATCGGATTCGTAAATTCTAGGATAAACAAAATATGCCTGATGCCCTTTTTCCAGTTCTTTTGCAACTTGCCGGTAAACTGCATCTTCGTTTCCTTCTTTTGTAAGATGAGTTTCTATTGTTTTGCGTCCTTCAGGCATTGTGCGGATAATACTTATATCAAGGTCCCCAAAAGCAGTAAGTGCAAGGGTTTGGGGAATTGGTGTGGCACTCATCATTAAAACATCCGGCGAGTGAGTAAGGCCATTGTTTGTGATTCGTCCTTTAGCAATTATTGATTCTCTCTGGCTTACTCCAAAACGATGCTGTTCATCAATAATTGCCAGCTTGAGATTAAAATAGTTTACGTTTGTGCTGAATAGTGCATGTGTTCCGCAGACAATATTTACTGAACCAACCTTTAATGCTTCAAGAACTGGATTTCTGCCTTTTGCTTTTAAATTTCCGCTTAAAAATGCAACGTTAATTCCAAGAGGCTGTAAAAGATCTGCAGTTTTGTTGGCATGCTGTTTTGCAAGAATTTCAGTTGGTGCAAGAAAAGCAACTTGTCCCCCATAGTCGATTATTCTAAGGGCCGCAAAAAGTGCAACCATTGTTTTTCCGCTTCCAACATCTCCCTGCAATAGCCTTTGCATGGAAAAAGGATTAGCAGTTAAGGATTCCGGTTTGTTGCAAAGTGCATTCCGGTCCATGGCACTTTTTTCCAGATCAATATTTATCTGATGAATCACTTTCTTCTGGTCGGCAGTAAGCCGGAACTTTAAACTATCCAGGAGTTTTGCCTGATTTGGAGAAAGATTGATTTTAAATTCCTCATCCGTAACATTTATAATTTGTTCCTGAGGTGCTGAATAATTATCCAGGAATTCATCCAGGTCTGGAAGAGAACCACGATGTCTGGCTGTTCGTTCTGCCATTTTATATTCAAAAATGTAAAGTTCTTCGTAAATCAGAGTATGTTTTGCTTTCTGTGCTTCTTGAATAGAAAGGGGAAGGTGAATTTTTTCTAATGCGTCTTTTTTATGCATTAAACTGTGGCTTTGAATTATTTTTTCCGGAATTTCATCATCAATTGAACGGCAGTATTGTTTTAAAGCGGTTTGAATTGTTTTGCGGAACACTTTTTGGGACAGACCTTCTGTGAGAGGATAAATAGGATAAATTTTGCTGCCTGGAACAGAAATATTTTTAAAATCATCCAGGTTTCCACAGTCTGAAATCTTTTCTAAATCAAAAGAAGTACATTGAATTTCATTGTATTTTAGTTCAAATTTTCCCGTTACCGCTGCAATAGAGCCTGGTGGAAATTGTTTTTCCAGAAAAGGCCGGTTAAAAGCAATGATGGAAGCACTTCCAGTACTGTCTTTAATTTTAATTTTTAGTGTTCTTGTTCGTCCGTAGCCAAAAAAAGAATGACCTGTTATCTGGCAGATAGTATGAACTTTAGAAACCGCAAACTGATTAATGGGAGAAGGATTTGTTCTGTCGTCATAGTCTCTTGGATAAGTACTTAAAAGATCGCCGCAAGTAAAAATTCCCATTTTTGCAAAAAGTTTTGCTGTTTTTGGACCAACTCCGTCGAGGTTTTCTATTGATGCGTTAAGTTCATTTAATTTCATCTGTTAACAAAAAAAATTATTAAATCGGAAGCTTTAATAATAGCCAGTTGATTATTCCCATAAGAAGATTGCATAAAAGGTTTACACCGATTAAAACTAAAAGCAGAATGATAACCTGTTTTTTAGAAGGTGTACCGGAATAGTATCTGTAAATTCCATCTTTATTTGTTGATTTTACAAATTTTGTAGTTACAGAGTTGATTACTTGATCTATTCTGCAAACAAAAATATTGTTTTCACCTTTATTTGCAAAAAGCAATATTAATCTTATAATCAGTATAATGATAAAAAAAGAAATGATTGCTGCGAAAATCTGGAAAAACATGCTTGTAATCAGGGATAGCAAAAATCCTAATGTAATTTTACTGCCTGCAGCAATATTTCTAAAGATTAATGCGGCGGCACTTAATACACAAAGAGCAATAGCCGGAGAAAAATCAATGGAGCCGATTACTGCAAACTTAATCTTACGGAAAAAATTTAAAAAAGGATCGCAGCATTCATTTAGAAATTCCCCGAATTTTCCAGTATTCACAGGAATCCATGTTAATAAAACCCTTAAGAGGCACATTGCACTGTAAATTCTGCAGGCTGTTGCAAGAATGTTAAAAATTGTTCTTAATATCATATTTCTAGTATACCAATTATTTTTGTAAAAATCACTATTTTTTTATTCACACCACACATCTTCTACAAGCAGATTGTCTTTTATTTTATGCAGGAAATCTTTGTTGCAGTCTATCTGAAGTTTTGTATTTAAAGTCCATATTTTTCCGGAACATTCTTCGTGGAATACTACAGTGCAGTTCCCGTTTGAAGAATACAATAAGTCTTCAAGAAATCCAAGCTTCTGTCTGTCGCTTGTTCCAGGTTTAATTTGAATATGGATTGACTTAATGGAAGAAAGTTCAAGCTTTTCAAAATCCTCCAGACCTTCAATGGTAAAATTAGGCTGACCTTTCTGATTTAAGTCTGCTTTACCGCTAAAGGCATAAACTCCATCTTCCCGAATATGTGTTTTTACAGCCGCCCATGTGTCCGGGAAAAATACCAGGTCTATTGAATCGTTAAAATCTTCCAGTTTGCCAAAGGCCATTTGCGAACCTTTTGAAGTTGTGATTTCGTGGAGATTTTTAAGCATTCCAATGGCAATATATTTTGTTCCGGCATTTCTTATTTCTTTAAACGGAACTTTGTTTGCCTTCATTGTTTCTTTCTGCTGGTGAGTAATTTTTGCCAGACGTTCAAAGTTTTTGCTGTTGATTGTAGCAAATTTTTCCATAGGTTCTTTCCACTCATCCAGGGGGTGCCCAGAAACAAAACATCCGATAAGTTCAGCTTCCGCGTTGAGTTTCTGCATTTTTGGCCAGTCTTCTACCTGCTGGAATTCAAAATCAGCATAATCCTTGATTCCGGCCATTTCAAAAAGATTGCCCTGTTTGTCGTTTTTCTCGGACATTATTTTGCTTTCGTATTCAATGCAGCGTTCAAAGTTAAGCATGAGGGTTGCACGGTTCTGGTCAAGGTTGTCGAAGCCCCCGGTTTTGATAAGAACTTCAACTGCTTTTTTGTTAATTTTGTCTACAGCACAACGATCAATAAAATCAACAAAAGTCTTATAAGGCCCATTTTTTTTGCGCTCTTCAACAATCTGGCGGGCTGCTTCTGTTCCCATGCCTTTAATTCCCCGCAGACCAAAAATAATGTGACCGTCAACAACGTCAAAGTTAATGTCTGAACGGTTAACATCCGGCGGGTCAACTGGAATTCCCATTCTGCGGGCTTCTTCTATGTAGACTGGAAGTGTATCTGTTGAGGTAATTTCATTTGTAAGGTTAGCGGCCATGTATTCGGCAGGTCTGTTTGCCTTAAGATAACCTGTTCTGTAGGCAAGAACAGAGTAGGCGGCTGCGTGGGATTTGTTGAATCCGTATCCAGCAAAAGGAACCATGATGTCAAAAATTTCTTCTGCATGTTCTTTTGAATGTCCGTTTTTAAGGGCTCCTTCAACAAAGTCAACTTTTTTGGCATCAAGAACTTCTTTTTTCTTTTTACCCATAGCACGTCTGAGCATATCAGCACCACCAAGGGAGAACCCGGAAATAATCTGGGCAACTTTCATAACCTGTTCCTGGTAAACCATAACACCGTAAGTTTCTTTAAGGAGATCTTCAAGGGAATCGTCTGGATATTTTACTGTTTCTGGTTTCCATTTGCCTTCGATATATTTTGGAATATAATCAAGAGGTCCCGGACGATATAAGGCATTTAACGCAACAAGTTCTTCTATACAGCGTGGCTGACAGTCCCGGAGAATTTTCTGCATTCCTGGACTTTCAAACTGGAAGATGGCAACTGAATCCCCCCGGCAGAAAAGGTCAAATGTTTTTTCGTCTGTTTCACTTACATTGGCACAGATAAATTCCGGTTCATCAGGAGCTTTGTGACGGTTAATAATATCTTCTGCATATCGGATAATAGAAAGAGTTTTTAGACCAAGGTAGTCAAATTTAACAAGGCCGCAAGGTTCAATAATATCCATTGTATACTGAACTGCTGTTTCTCCTGTTTTGGCATCTTTATAAACCGGTGCCCAGTCTGGCAGTGGAGTAAGACCAATAACCATTCCTGATGCATGGAGACCTGTGTTTCTGATACAGCCTTCCAGTTTAAGAGCAAGTTCAAAAAGTTTTTTGTAGGCCGGATCGTCTTTGTAAGGAATTAATTTACCGTTATCCGGATTTTTTTCGTCTGGTTCTGTAAAACAGTCTTTTAGTTTTGCCTTTGGATTATCTGGAACACATTCTTTGAGTCGTGCTACATCAGAAAGTGGAATTCCCAGAATTCGGCCAACGTCTGCAAGACAGTTTTTTGGTTTAAGAGTACCAAATGTTACAATATGACCAACGTTTTCGTCGTGGTAAAGATCTCTTGTGTGCTGAATAATATCCTGTCTAAAGTCGAAGTCCATGTCAACGTCAAAGTCAGGCATACTTACACGTTCAGGGTTAAGGAATCGTTCAAAAATCAATCCGTAGCGGAAAGGGTCAATATCTGTAATTCCAAGACAGTAGGCAACAAGTGAACCAGCACCGGAACCTCGTCCAGGACCAATTGGCATGTAAGGTTTTTCTCGATTATTAACATTGTCCCAGGTTGATTTTGACCAGTTGATGAATTCCCAAACAATAAGGAAGTAGCCTGAAAATCCCATTGAGAAAATAATACCAATTTCGTATTCCATTCTTTCTCGGATTTCTGGAGTGATTTCCTTGTACCGTTTTCGCAATCCTTCTTCCACAAGATGGCGTACATAATCGTTCTGGTTTTTCTGATAATCGTCACCGTGGCGCTGATATTCTTTTGGAAGTTCAAACCGGGGAAGTGTTCCTTTTAATTCCTGTGTTGAATACTGGTGAATGTGAAGATCGCACATATTGGCAATTTTAACAGTGTTGTCCATGGCTTCCTGGATAATTGAATCATCAACTCCCTGAATTCCCTTTAGAACCTGGCGCATTTCATCTTCTGTTTTAAAATACCATTCGCTTTTGCCTTCCCCCATTGTCTGATGAGGTTCATACAATTTGTTTCCAAAGGCAATACATCTGAGTGCATCCTGAGCTTCTGCGTCTTCTTTGTTCAGATAGTGAATATCATTTGTAAGAACAAGAGGAATATTTAAATCTTTTGCAAGCTTTATAAGCTTTGGCGTAACTTCCAGCTGGTCTTCAAGGCCGTGATTCTGCAATTCAATATAATAGTGATCAGGACCAAAAAGATCTCTGTATTTTGCGGCAACCTGGTAGGCTTCTTCATCTAGTCCTGCCATTAAAAGCTGTGGAATTTCCCCCTGGATACATGCGGTACAGCAGATGATTCCTTCGTGATATTTCTGGAGAAGTTCAAAGTCGATTCTTGGCTTTCCGAAAGCAGTTCCTTCTGTATAACCAATAGAATTGAGCCAGCACATGTTTTTGTATCCAGTATCGTTCTGGCAAAGGAGAATAAGGTGGAAATATTTACAACCTTTTCCGTTTTTGCCGTAAGGTGCACGGTTCTGTTCAAGATGGCTGCCGTATGCAACATAAAATTCACAACCAACAATAGGGTTGATTCCGTTACAGTGGCATAAATGCTCAAAGTTTAATACTCCAAACATATTTCCGTGGTCTGTAAGAGCCAGTGCCGGCATTCTTAACTGTTTTGCCCTTCCTACCAGTTTGTCTATTTTAGCTTGTCCGTCAAGAATTGAATAGTCTGAGTGTACATGCAAGTGAACAAAATTGCTGACCGGTGTTCCCTCTGGAGCATCCGGCAGAACCATAGAACCGTAATCTGCCATAATATTTCCTCAACTTAATTATACTAAGTATTTAAAATTTATTCAAAGCGTTATCTACAAGTAATATAATCAAAAGTTTCCAAAAATCAAATAATTTTTTTTTCTGAGGATTGTGCCATAATCGGAGATTGTGCCATAATCGGAGATTGTGCCATAATCGGGGAGAAAATTTGTATTTTGGCGGGGCAGGGTATAAAATAATTCTAGAAATTTAACTATTTAATGGAAAAATCTTAAAAAAAATTACAAAAAATTGTGAACTTGTGGTATAATATATTCAGGATTGGTGATTTATGGATTCGATAGGTTCAGGATTAATCTATACTACTCATGACTGCATTTGGTGCAATAAATGTGTTTCTGTCTGCCCTGTTATTGGAGCAAATGTTGCAAAAATAAAGGACGGAAAATTAAGAATTCGCGTTGATAATGATAAATGTATTCATTGTGGTTCCTGTATTTCTGCCTGTCAACATAATGCCAGAAAATATATTGATGATACCGATCCTTTTTTTATTGAATTAAAACTTGGAAAGCCAATCAGTGTTCTTGTTTCTCCTTCATTTTTTATTGAATACCCGGAAGAAGCGTCTCATGTTTTGGGATGGCTTAAAAGTCTTGGCGTAAACAAAATCTACGACATCAGTCTGGGATCAGTTATTGCCAGCTGGGCGTATGAAAACTACATGGAAAAGAATCCAAAACATAGTGTAATTTCTTCGCCATGTAATTCAATCGTTAATTATATAGAAAAAAAACGTCCGGAACTTATTCCAAATCTCATTCCTATTAAGAGCCCTCTTGTTTGTATGGCAACCTATGTCCGCAAGCATCTTGGAAATACAGACAATCTTGCATTCATAAGCCCATGTATTTCAAAAAAGGACGAAATTGATGATCCACAGTTTGCGGGGCTTTTAAATTATAACGTTACTTTTTCTCACTTGATGGAACATGCCTCCCAGGTTGATATAAGCAGTTTTGATGCAATTCCAGATAATGTTGGGCAGGTTGTTGATAATAATTTTTCAATCCGGCTAGGTCTTAAAGATTCATTTGATATTTTTGACCGTTCAGACAGATTTGCAATGCATTTAAGTGGAATCAGCTATCTTACAAAAGATAAAAATTCACTTGTTGATATTTTTACTGCAGATAAGGAAAGAGTGATTCTTGATATTTTCCAGTGCGAACACGGTTGTATTATGGGAACTGGCTGTGATAAATCTCACTGTGATTTTAAGAATATTATTGATAACTATAATGTTACTCGTAAATTTTTAAATTCAAAAGAAGGCGACAATATAGTTCAAAAATCACCGGAAACTCATCAGCAGTATTTGGCCAGATTGAATGAAAGGTTCAAGGATTTTGATCTTAATGACTATAAAAGAACTTATACTAACAGATATGTGGCTCCTCCAGAAATTTCTCCTTTGAAATATGAAGAAGTGTTCAAGTCTATGCATAAATATACAGAGCAGGATCGGACTATTAACTGTCAGTCATGTGGTTATAAAACTTGCCGTCAGATGGCTAAAGCAATTGCTCTGGGATTTAACGTGCGGTCAAACTGTTCAAAATATGAACGGGAAGAAAATATTAAGCTTTATACTACCGACGGAATTACAGGTTTGCCAAATAGTTACCAGTTCAATGTGCAAACTCAGGAATTAATAGATAAAGGGAAGCTTGGTGATTATGCTGTTGCCTATTTTAATATTAAAAATTTCTCAGTAATCAACACAAGTATTGGGTTTAGTAAAGGTAATCTTGTTCTTAGATTTTTTGCAGAGGCAGCACAGAAGCTTCTTAATGAAGGTGAATACATTTTTGCTCTTGGTGGCGATAAATTTCTTGCCCTTCTCCTTGAGTCTAATCTTTACAGCTACATCAATGGAATAAATCACAGTCAGTATATTCAGGAACGGCTTAGAAATCTTATGCCTCGTGAACTTTTTGATAATGGCGTTGAACTTAGTGTAAGAACTGCTGTTTATCATTGTTCGGGAGTAGAAAAGAATTCCGAAGAATTGATTGATTATTACCACGAGCTTGCTACATCTCTTAAAGTTGAATCAAAAAAGAATCTTGATATTGTTGAATATGATGAAAGTGCCACCGAAAAATTGATTCAAAATCTTGCAGTGGCACAGGCAATTCCTTTTGCTTTGCAGAATAATGAATTCTTTGTTGTTTACCAGCCAAAAGTAAATTTGCAGACAAGAGAAATGCAGGGAGCAGAAGCGCTTATCCGCTGGAAGCATAACGGTAAAACAGTAAGTCCTGGGGCTTTTATTCCAACAAGTGAGCTTAACGGATTTATTGTTTACCTGGACTTTTTTGTGCTTAAAAAGGTTTGCAGTAATATTGCACTTTGGTTAAAGAAGGGAATTGAACCGGTAAAAATTTCCTGCAATTTTTCAAAAGTTCATTTTAACATGCCTCTTGTAGCAGAAAGAATTATTAATATAATTGACAGTTACAAAGTTCCTCATAAATATATAGAAATTGAATTTACAGAAAGTGCATATCATCAGAATAAAGATTTAATGTGCGAATCTGTACAGCAATTGCAGGCAGCCGGAATTGATACTGCTATTGATGATTTTGGTGTTGGTTCATCATCTGTTCTGCTTTTACAGGCAATGCCGGCCAAAGTTATTAAGCTTGATAAAAGTTTGATTGATACAATGAAAGGCAGCGCCAGAGCCCGTGTTGTTGTTGCAGAACTTATTCACATGGCAGACAAAATGAATATGGAAGTTGTTGCAGAAGGTGTAGAAGAAAGTTTTACTGCCGATGAATTAACTGCTATTAACTGCCACATGATTCAAGGGTATTATTTTGACCGGCCGTTAATGTACAAAGACTTTGTGAATAAATTGTCACGGCATAGAATATACGATAAATAGATTATTTTACTATTATGCTTTTATTTTTTTTGCAGGATTCAATAATCTGATTCCATGTGTTCAGCTGTTCAGGTTCTCTGTAAAGAATTCTTTCCTGATGTTTAAAACTAATTTCCAGTTCTTCAAAATCATTAAGGACTTCTTCAAGAGCATCCCAGTTTGCGCCAAAGTATTCCGGCAATGATAGTTTTTTTGCAAAGTGCTTCATTAAAGCGCTTTTTGTTTCCATTTTATTTCCGTTAAAAATTTTCATTGTACTGGAACCTTATTCTTCTATTACTTTAAGCAGCGATTTCCAATGGTCTCGTGTAACATAAACACTTCCCCCGTTGCCTACAAGAAGTCTGTCTCCGTTGCCAGTTCCTTGTCCAGGTCCAACATAAGGGTCAACTCCATATTCCTGATAAATCTGGTTTTTGTCTATGTCAAATCCTTCCCGGTTGTTAAACTGATTTTTTTCACTGGGTGTGCGCTTGTAAAAATCTTTTGGGCCATATCCGTGGTGAGTTCTTATATAATCAAGAGTGTATCTGAATTTTTCCGGCAGCTCAGAAAGCTTTACTGTTTTAAGTGAACCGCTGTTTTCTACAGTTTGGTCTGCAATGCTGGAATTTTCAAAAGTATCATCATCTGTTTCTATAACATCAACTGTCAAATCATTAACAAAATCAGAATCTGTTTCTGTAATTTTCTGAACAATTTCTGAGCCTTGTTTTTTACTTTCGTAATTGTCGCTGGTCTTTTCTGTTGTTGTTTTAAAGAATCCCTTGTAAGCGGCAAAACCTAAAAGTGCGGCAATAATTAAAGCGTAGGATCCAATTTTTTTGATTTTCATTTTTACCTCCCATTCTGTTTAGTTTTCAAAATTTTCTACAAGTTCACTGATTAATGGAATAAGCTGTTTTTTACGGCTTACTACATCTTTTAAAAAGTAAACATGCGGTTCTTTTCTTGGAAAGTTTATAAAGCTTTCAAATTTAGGGTCACTGCTGATAAGAAGAATGCTGGAAAGACTGGTAATGTCTGTAACAAGCAGTGAACTGAACAATGCTTTTAGACCTCTCCGTTCAATTTCCAGTTCCTGCATAAATTCTTCTTTTCGGTCAAGTACTTCCCGTGTGCTGGAAACTTCAATCTGGCTTACTGTATAAGTATTTTTTGAACTCTGATATTCTTTCATATCCTGATGAACAACTTCGCCGGCACTTCTGTCTTTAATTCGACTTCCTGCTGTAAGAATTTCTTTTCCCAAAGCTTGAATGTCCAGATCTGTAATTGCGCTTAAATATTCTGCAGTCTGGCGGTCAATTTCTGTAGTTGTAGTTGACTGAAGAATCAATGTGTCGCTTAAAATTCCGCAAAGTAAAAGACTGGCAATTTCTTTTGGAATTGGAATTTTTTGTTCACGGTAAAGACCTGTAATCAATGTGGAAGTTGAACCAACTGGTTTGTTAATAAAAGTAATGGGATATTTTGTGTTAAAGCTTCCAATTCTGTGGTGGTCAATTACCTCCTGAATTTTGTAATTTTCGATTCCTTCTACTGCCTGAGAAAATTCATTGTGGTCAACAAGAACAATATCAATGTTCGGTTCACTGTTAATATCGTACTCACTGATAACCCCAAGTACTTTGTTGTCTGTGTCTACAACTGGTAAACGACGGCAACCACTTTTAGCAATCAAAGGCCGGATTTTTGCAAGGCTGTCAGAAAGGAGAACTGGTTTAATGTTAGTGTCACTACAAAGAGAAACAGGAATTGAATAGGAAATAAGCATAACAGTCTTACTTGTTGTGTAAGGACTAATCATAACGTTAACGCCATTTTTTGCAGCTTGTTCTTTAAGTTCTTTTGAAAGCACATTTCCCTGGGTAAGAATCAGAAGCTTGATTTTTTTATCAATGCAGAGTTTATGAATTTCCTGTCTGTCACTGCAGATAACAATTGTGTTTTCGCTGCCATGACTGTCAAGTTCTTCAGAAAAACTGGAAACACTTGGAGCGGCAACAAGAACAACTGCCTTAAATAATTCGTCACCTTTTGCAAGATTTAAAACCTGGGCGTTTAATGTTTTTTCGATAAGGTTTGTGCTTGTGGTAACTGTATTGTTTGTATTTGGGTTTACAATTTGAAGAACGTTCTGTGCAAAATGACTGTAATACAGCAGGCTCTTATATTTTCCGTTATTGTCTACAACAGGTAAAGCCTTTACGTGTTTTTCTTCAAGCTTGTTGATTGCAAACCAGATTGAAGAGTTTTCGTTAACAGTTTCACATGTTTTGTTAAGGAAGAAATCTACCCGGGGAGTAAGGTCCGGCATGTATTTTGGAGATTCAACCTTGAAACGTTTAAAAATATAGTCTGTCTGCGGATTAAAATGTCCGGCTCTTGCGGCTTTGAAATTTTTAAAACCCATTAGTTCTTTTAACTTTGCGTATGATACTGCAGAAACTGCGCTGTCTGTGTCCGGGTTTTTGTGTCCAAAAATGTAAGTAGTTTTTTCCATATGAATAGAAGAATATCATATTTGAAGAATTGGGGCAAGTTAGGAAAAAAATAGAAATTATAGAAAATCAAAAAGTGCAAAAAAAAACTCCATCAATTTGATGGAGTTACGGCCCTTGCTGGGCTTGAACCAGCGACACACGGATTAACAGTCCGTTGCTCTACCAACTGAGCTAAAGGACCAATTGGTTTTGATGTGTTTAATAATATAGTTTTATAAAAAAAGTGTCAATAGGTTTTTTAATTTTTTTCTGTTGATTTTTTAAATTTTTAAAATATAATTATTATAGAAAATATCAGAACAGGAATTTGAATTTTGGACATAAATAATCAGAAACGCACCACCCGGAATTTAATCCGCACTAGACTCCAGCAGCTGAATCCTGAAGAAATTAAAAATCAATGTATTAGAGGAAATATTCGTTTTATAGAAAGTGATCTTTATAAAAATGCTGATGAAATCCTATTGTATAAATCAACTGAACTGGAATTCAGCGTAAATTTGATAGGGGAACAATCGTTAAAAGATAACAAGAAAATTGCTTTTCCCACTGTGATAAATCCGGAAAATTCAGAGATGGAATTTTTCTGGGTAGATTCCCTGGACGAAAAATTTTTTAAAGTAGGAAAATGGGGGATTATTGAACCAAAAACAGATTTAGTAAAAGTGAATGTATCTGAATTGCGAAATGCAGTTGTGCTGGTTCCAGGAGTTGCCTTTGATTTTTGCGGAAACAGACTGGGGCACGGCAAGGGATTTTATGATAAATATTTTAACAGTGCCGAACAAATTTTATCTGATAAAAAATTAAAGCTTGTGGGTGCTGCTTTTGATGTTCAGTATATTCCCAAAATTCCTGCCAATAATTTTGATATTAAAATGGATTATATTCTTACCGGGAATCTCTTGAATAAATTTTCAAAACAGGATCAGCTGTAAAATATTCTGTAATCCGTAAAAAATCCTGAGCAGTTGCATTGTCTACTGTAAGATAATCTTCAAGATATTGAGCTGGATTGTTCTGGTATTTTATACCTTTTTGAATAAGAAAAGCCGTTCCTTCATTTGTACTTGTTGAAGAAAGATTTTTTTCTATCCAGTTGTTTTTTATTTTATCAAGCAGTTCTTTTGTTTCTGTTGAATCTTCCAGTTGGTTTTTTAGTTTGCTCAATGCTTTTTGATATGCAGGCAAAACTTTTTGGGTGTACATAATATTGTCTGCCTGAATGTAAGGTGCATGAAAAATTGAATCTGCTTCTCCGTAACTTGTTGTAAAATTATCACCTAATTCTTCCTGGAATTTTTCTGCAAGAATATCAAGTGCTGCATTAAACAGAACAATATCTTCTGCCTGGTGAGGACCGTTAAAATAAAACTGTACCGGATCAAAAAATTCTTCTGTAGGAATTAATACCGGAACATCTGGACCTGCCATTTCTGCTGGCATATCTGTAGTGTATGTATGATGAAGTCTAATCCGCAAGCTTAATGGAGCAACGTCTCTGTTAACTTCAGGGAATTCAAATTTAAAATTCTGTGCACGGAGTTTTCCAAAAGTTTTTTCACTTTCTTTTAATGCAGTTTCTAAATCAATGTCTCCTGCAAAAACAAGATTGTACAACTGGGCATTCAGAAGCTGGGTGTAAGTTAATGATATTGAATTAAAATCTGTGTTCTGAAGAATATTTGAATTTGCATCAAAAAGTTTTTCAAATTCTGTTCCCTGGAAAATAGCATTTTTCCCAGCACATTCCATCTGGTATGAAAGAGATGATGTTTTTAAATTCCACTGATACTTCTGTTCGTATACAAGATTGTCGGCTGTTACTGGAGAAATTTCTCCGAACAGAATTGCGTTGCTGGCTGCAAGAAGTACTTGGGGAACGTCATCTTTAAAACAGTTCACTGTAATTGTTGATGAGGTTTCATCTGTCCAGGCCTGGATATCTGTGCTTCCACTAAATGCATTGGACTGCCGCATAAAAGAAATTTCTTCTGCCATGCTGCTGGCAAAGGCGTTGATTAAAACTGTCCGCAAAAAACGCTGATCTTCTGGCGAAGAGGTTTCTCCACCTTTGATTCCAATAGAAACAAGAACAGTTTTGCTCTGGTTATTATTTTTTACAGTAACAGGAATTTTGTTTTTTAATTCTCCCCATTTAATGGAACTGATGTTTTTATCGTAGAAAATTTTTGCACTAGAAAAATTGCTGGTATTACTTTTTTCTTTTGCAGTTGAATTTTCTGTATCCCAATTGTTTTCAAATATCATTTTACGGTTTATTTCATCTGCATACCATGATGCATTTTTTTTAGTTACCAGCTGGTATCCGTTATTTTTAAATTGATTTTCCTGGGCACTGTACACATCCGGATGAACAAGTAAAAACTGGAAAGGTTCTTCCGATTGAACTGCATCAAAAACAGATTCAAGTGATTCAGAGTGAATTAATTCAACTGTGTCTCTGAATTTTTGCTCAAGAACAGCACCGTCTGTAATATTTTCCAAAGCCCAGTAATCAGAAAGCAGCCGCATGTAACTGGATGTGTTCCCCTGGGACGTGTGGAATTTTGTTTCAATTAAATTCTGGCTGGCAAAATAATCTTGAATTGTAAGTTTTGCACTCTCTTTTGATTTTTGCAAAAAAAGTTCTGCCTGCTGGACGATGCTGGAATTTTTCTGCAGTTTTGATTTTGTTGATTTATCGTCGATGAATGAATATGGTTCTTCCATAAGTGCCTGTAAAATCAATCTTGTGCTTCCATTTTTTCTGGCACTGGCGGCTGTCAGATAATCAGCGGAGCGCAGAGCAAGTAGTGGTTCTTTTAAAAGATTTTTTTTGTAAGGAGAAAAATCGCTTGTAAAACTTGCGGCAATTAAATCGGCCTGACTTGGATTAAGATTTTTCCATTGCAAAATAATCTGTGTAATCTCTTTAGAAAATCCGTCGTCACAAAGAACAAATTTTTTGTGAAGATTGGCTGGAAGCTTTTGGGATTTTTCTGATTGATTATAGTTTGAACCCATTTTCCAGCTTGCAAAATATTTTTCTACAGTTGAATAAGCTTTGCCTGCATCAATATTTCCGCTTATAAAAAAAGCACTGTTTTGCGGAATGTAAAAACTGTTTTGAATTTTTACAAGTGTTGTGCGAACCTCTGGAATTGTGCTGTTTGAAAAAATTGCTGGAATAATTCCACTGTCCTGTTTCCATGGTTCCTGACTAAAAACTCGAGAGTCTATGGCACTGTTCAGAAATCCAGTTGTTGTTGCTTCATAATCCGAAACTTGATTTTTCATTTTACTGTATTCTTTTTGAATTGCTGCATCGGAAAATTTGGGATTTAGTGCAAGCTGTGCAAAAGTTTTTATTGCTTCTTCAAATTTTATTGGTGTAACTTCTGTTGTAAATGTTGCGCTGTCTGCATTACAGGAAGATGTAATTTTTTTTGCTGTTTTTGAATTTAAAGAACTTGTGAACAGATTAGAATATAGAGGAATAAATCCAGCATCTTTTGGAGATTGGCTGGAAAATCCAGCTTTTACTGCCAGTTCAATTCGTGTCATAGCCTGAGTATTGTCTTCTTTTACAAAAACAGTCAGACCGTTTTCTAAAGTGAATATTCTGAGTGCAGATGAGTTGTCTGAATCTGATTTTGTTTCCTGTGAAAAAACTTGACTTGAAATCAACATGCAAATAAGAATCAAATTTATTAATCTAAATCTAAACTTCATGCTTCCATTATATTGATATTGCGTTTTAAATTCAAACTGTTTATAATAATTGAAGAAAAATATCAAAAAATTGGGGTGCAGAATGTCTGTTGTTACACTTCTTGATGATACTAAAAAATTCTTGAGCGAAGAAAAAATTCCTTCAAAATATCTGGAAGGCAAACGTCATTTAACTGCAAAAGAAGTCTACACTCTTATTTCTAATAGAAATGTTTCCAGCGATCCGGACTGGCAGAATGTTTGGGTAAGCAGCAAAGAAGGTGAATTTTGTGCAGAACAGATTTCTCAAAGTGAATTTTATGGCTGCGTAGTTTTAGGAGCAATCAGACCGGCAACTCTTAAATATCATGATCTGGAATTAAAAACAGGTATCTTTAGAAGTTTTCTGGAAAATGTTGTAATTGGTGATGACTGTGTTGTAAGAAATGTAAGTTATCTTTCAAATTATATTCTGGAAGACAGAGTTTTACTTTTTAATATTCAGGAAATGACCTGTACAAATCATGCAAAATTCGGAGAGGGGATTTTAAAAGAAGGTGAATCGGAAAGTAACCGCATCTGGATTGGTGTTGGCAACGAAAATGATGGCCGCTCTATTCTTCCTTTTGAAAACATGATTCCCGCTGATGCATTCTTATGGAGTCGTTACCGCGAAGATACAGAATTGATGCAGCGGTTCATTGAACTCACAGAATCAAATAATACTAAGAAACTTGATACAATTGGTTTTGTTGGCCACGATGCTGTTATTAAAAACAGTACTTTGTTAAAGGATGCAAAAATCGGGCCTCACGCATATATTAAAGGCGCATTCAAATTAAAAAATATTACAGTTCTTTCAAGCTATGAAGAAGAAAGTCAGATTGGCGAAGGTGTTGAACTTGTAAACGGAATAATGGGTTATGGAAGCCGAATATTTTATCAGGCGGTTGCAGTTAGATTTGTTATTGGCAGAAACTGTCAGTTAAAGTACGGCGCAAGACTTTTGAATTCTGTCCTTGGTGATAATTCAACTGTTTCCTGCTGTGAAATGCTTAACAATCTTGTGTTCCCGTTCCACGAGCAGCATCATAATTCATCTTTTCTTATTGCTTCCACTGTTCTTGGTCAGAGTAATATTGCATCGGGAGCCACAATTGGCAGTAACCATAACAGTCGTTCCCCTGATGGAGAAATGTATGCAGGTCGTGGATTCTGGCCTGGGCTTTGCAGTGATTTTAAACATAATTCAAAATTTGCATCTTTTGTTCTTGTTAGCAAGGGAAGTTATCAGAATGAGTTGAATGTTACTTACCCATTTTCTCTTGTGTCTGCCTGTACAAAAGATAATACTATTCACATTCTTCCCGCTTACTGGTTTTTGTATAATATGTTTGCTATTGCCAGAAACAGTTCAAAATTTCAGAAACGGGATAAAAGGTTTGTAAAAGTTCAGCATATAGAAACAAATCCGCTGGCACCAGATACAATGCAGGAATGTCTTGAAGCAACTACCAGGTTGATTGAACTTACCGCAAGATTTCTTAAGCTTAATGATGAAGAAACTGCAAAGTATACAATTTATGATGATAATCCGGAATTGCATAATGAATACAGAGCAAAAGCACGAAGCGCAGTAACAGAAGAAGAGTTACTGCAGGTGGCAAAAGATTATCTTCACAGGTGCGGCTCTTCAAAAATTCTTCTTGTTGATGACCGATGTCAGAAGAAATTTGGTTCTGTAATTTATAAACCGGTTGAAGGCTATAGAGAATATATAAAGATTGCAAAATATTATGCAGTAAGCTGTCTTATTGAATGGTGTGAAAAAAATAATAAATGGTCTATGAGCATGGAGGATTTTAGAACTGTAGAAGAATATCCTCTTTACAAGAAGTGGCTTAATGCAGGCGGTCAGGTTATTCCGGAAGAGAAAATTTTCACTTTGTTTGAAATGATAAAAAACGGTCAGATTAACAGCTGGGACCAGGTTCATGGTTTTTATGACAAATGCTTTAATGAATATACACATGATAAGGCTCGTGTTGCTTTGTATATTTTTGAAGAATTGTATTCAAAGAAAATTTCTGAGTTTACAAAAGAGGATTTCCTTGATATTAAAAAAGATGTAACTGCTGTTGCAATCAATATGCTTGAAGAAAGTATTTCTACTAGAGAAAAGGATTATACAGATTTCTTTAGAACTATAACTTTTAGAAATAAAAAAGAAATGGAAGCTGTTCTTGGAACTGTTCAGAATAATTCATTCCTAAAAGAGCTGAGAGTTTCAACAGAAACATTTATAGACAAAGCAGATAAAATTTTTGCAACAATCTAATATTTTTGCAGGTAGAAAATGATTTGTTCAGGAAAGTATAAACCGGTTAAAACAATTGAGCTGCCAACAAGAACATGGCCAGATAAAAAAATAAATAAAGCTCCAAAGTGGTGCAGTGTTGATTTGCGTGATGGAAATCAGGCTCTGGTAAACCCAATGGGAATTAATGCAAAGGTTGATTTTTTTGACATGCTGGTAAAAATCGGGTTTAAAGAAATTGAAGTTGGTTTTCCATCGGCAAGTACAACTGAATATAATTTTGTGCGGCGTCTGATTACAGAAAATAAAATTCCGGATGATGTTTCAATTCAGGTTTTGTGCCAGTCCCGGGAAGATTTGGTTTTAAAAACTTTAACCAGTGTGCGAGGGGCAAAGAATGTTATCTTTCACATTTATAATTCAACTTCACCTGCTCAGAGAAAATACACTTTTGGCCGGACTAAAGAACAGACCATTGAACTTGCTCGCGAAGGTGTGCGCTGTATAAAAAAATCTTTGAATGCACAGGAGTTGAGTCATATTCAACTTGAATACTCCCCTGAAAGTTTTACAATGACAGAAATTGATTTTGCTCTTGAAATTTGTGAAGCTGTAAAAGAAGAATGGTTTAAAGATAACTGCAGTACAAAGAAAATAATTTTTAATCTTCCTGCAACTGTTGAATGTTATATGCCAAATGTTTTTGCAGATCAGGTTGAATATTTTTCTACTCATATTTCTGAACGGGAAAAAGTTATCGTAAGCTTGCATAATCACAACGACCGTGGTGAAGGTGTTGCTAGCTGCGAAATGGGGTTGCTTGCCGGTGCAGAACGAGTTGAAGGCTGCCTCTTTGGAAATGGTGAACGCACTGGAAATCTTGATATTGTTAACTGTGCATTGAATATGTTTTCTACCGGAGTTGATCCTGAGCTTGATTTTTCTGACCTTCCTCAAATTGCCTGCCAGTATGAAAAATTAACAGGAATGTTTATTCCACCTAGAACACCTTATGCCGGAGCTTTGGTATTTACTGCATTCAGTGGGGGCCATCAGGATGCAATTCGCAAAGGAATGAGTGCCCGTTCTGTAATGGATAAAAATGAACTTTGGGATGTTCCATATCTTTTGATAGATCCCCACGACATTGGTCGTGAATATGAAGACATTATCAGAATCAACAGTCAGAGTGGTAAAGGTGGAGCGTCATTTGTTCTTGAAAACGATTATGGTATTTCAATTCCAAAAGCAATGCAGCCAGCTCTTGGCAACGTTGTTAAAAATTTTGCAGATTCTGTTCAGCGAGAAATCAGCAGTGCAGAAGTTTACAGGTTGTTTCAGAATCAGTGGATTACAAAACAGGATAAATTCCAGATTGTTGATATTGTTGAAACAAACCTTGATTCATCAAACGCAGAAGTTTCAAATGTTCGCGCAGTAGTTTGCATTAACGGTCAGAATTATTCCATTGGTGATAAAGGAAACGGTCCATTGGATGCATTTTGTAACGCCCTTAAACAGACACCGGTTTGTGCATTCAACGTAACAGCCTTCCATGAACATTCTGCCGGAGAAGGAACAAATTCCCTTGCCTTTGCTTATGTTCAGATTACAACTGAAAACGGAGAAAAATTCTGGGGTGTTGGAAAAAGTACAAGCATTGGTAGAGCCGGTATTGCAGCAGTGGCCAGCGCATTGAATCAGTAAAACCTTGCTTTAGTTGATTGAAACAAAGTGTTAATATCAATATAATGGAATTTAATTTGTAAATAATTTTTTAGAGGTAAAATAAATGTCTGATGAAGTAAGAGTTCGTTATGCTCCATCTCCAACTGGAATGCAGCACATTGGTGGTGTTCGTACAGCACTTTTTAATTATTTGTATGCTCGCTCAAAAGGTGGAAAATTTATTCTCCGTCTTGAAGATACAGACCGTACTCGTTTTGATGAAAAATATGTTCAGAATTTGTACGACACAATGGACTGGCTGGGAATCGACTGGGATGAAGGCGGCAAAAAGGGTGGTGAATATGGCCCTTATGTTCAGAGTGAACGATTTGATCTTTATAAAAAATATGCAATGCAGTTGATAGAAAAGGGTGAAGCATATTACTGTTTCTGTGATGCTGAACGCCTTGAACGCATCCGTAAAATTCAGACAGACAATAAGATGGCTCCTGGTTATGACCGCAACTGCCGCCACCTTACTCCTGAAGAAGTAAAAGCAAATCTTGATGCTGGCAAACCTTATGTTATTCGTCTTAAGGTTCCACTTGAAGGAGAAACAAAATTCTCTGATCATCTTCTTGGTGATATTACATGGAAAAATGAAGATATTTCTCCTGATCCAGTTTTGCTTAAGAGTGATGGATTTCCAACTTATCACCTTGCAAACATTGTTGATGACCACATGATGAAGATTAGTCACGTTATGCGCGCTCAGGAATGGATTCCTTCTACTCCACTGCATGTTCAGATGTACCGATCATTTGGATGGCAACATCCGGAATTCTGCCACCTGCCAATGGTTAACGGAAGCGACGGTAAGAAACTTTCAAAACGTCACGGTTCAACTTCTTTGAATGAATTCCGTGCACGTGGTTATCTTCCACAGGCAATTGTAAACTATGTGGCACTTCTTGGCTGTTCTTACGAAGACGGTCGTGATATGTATACTCTCGAAGAACTTGGAAAACTTTTTAAGCTTGAACACTTAAACAAGGCTCCTGCTGTATTCGATTATAAAAAACTTGAATGGTACAACGGTCAGTATATCCGGGCACTTACAGATGAACAGCTTTACCAGTGGACACTTCCATTCATTACTGGCACAGGTGATGCAACATTGGAAATCAATCCGGAAAATCCACAGCCAAAACCAAAGGTTGGTCCTGAATATTCAGGTGTTGCTCTTGGGGATGACGGGGAACCTGTTTGTGTTGATGCTTCAATGAATATGTCAAGTGCAGACGTTAAGAAAAAATTGCTTGAAGTTATGCCGTTGATTAAAGAACGCTTGCACTTCCTTACTGATGCTGCAGAAATGGTTCACTTCCTGTTTACAGAACCAGCAGTTCCTCCAAAGGCAGAAATTATTCCTAAGAAACTTGATGAAGCAAAGACAAAAGAAGTTTTGCAGGCTTCAGTTGAATTTATTAAAGCTCTTCCAAATCTTGATCACGAAGCCAGTGAAGAACTTGCCCGTTCAACTGCAGAAAAAATGGGGATTAAACTTGGTGACTTTATGATGCCAATCCGTATGGCAGTTACAGGAAGCCGTGTTAGTCCACCTCTTATGGGTTCAATTTTAATTCTCGGTGTAGAAAAATCAATTGAACGGGTAAACAGAACTTTGGCTGCTTTCTAGTATTGCAGACTTTATGTAAAAAAGGGGCTGTCCAATAAGTCCTGTCATGCTGAATTTATTTCAGAATGACAGAGGCTTAATTCTTTTGGGACAGCCCCTTTTTTTATTTTT
>JAEDJS010000022.1 GCA_016296205.1 Treponema sp.
CCGACTACCTTTTGAATGCCATTCAAACGCTCTAGCCAGGTGAGCTACACCCCCGTTTTTTTCTACTTTATTAAATTTTTGGGGGTTTGTCAATTATTTTTTTTGGGGGCTTGCAGATGTTTTTTTAGGGCTTTGAATGTTTTGTCGCTGATGTGATGTTCGATTTTGCATGCATCTTCGGTTGCAGTTTTTTCATCAACTCCTAATTTTACAAGCATCTGAGTTAAAACCACGTGGCGTTCATAAATTTTCTGGGCGATTTTCTTCCCTTCAGTTGTTAAATTCAATCCGCCCTGTTCATCAACTTGCACATAACCTTCATTCTTTAAAATACCAATGGCACGGCTTACACTTGGCTTTGAAAAATTCATTTCCTGAGCAACATCCAGTGATCTTACCAGCTTTAATTTTTCAGAGAGAACAAGAATTGTTTCCAAATACATTTCACCACTTTCTTGAATAGCCATTGCTTTATCATAAAATAAAAACTATCTTTTATCAACCATCACTTTTAATATTTCTGCGATATACATTGTGTGATAATCATTGTTTTTATAATTCTGTTTGCAAATAAGTTCGTCAGTAAAGCAGTTAGGATTCAGTTCCTGAGCATACAATTTGCGGCAGATTAAAACAGTGTTGGCTTGTTCAATCCATGGAGTGTTATTCATGTAGCTTACAGAAAGTTTACATGGTGCAAGTTTGTCTCCATCGCGGCCAGAATGTTTTCCACAATAGTTGAGTGCGTTTTTATATTTTTCACCAAGAACACTTAAACTAAAAGTATCAGTTGAATCGATGATTTCTTTTGTATAGCGGCTTGGTCTAAGATAAATGGTTGCAACTGGTTTGTTCCACATAATGCCAAATCCACCCCAGCTGGCAGTCATTGTATTTACACGACCTGTTAAAATTTCACCAGTTGGCAATTCTTCTTTTGTGCAGGCAGTAACAAGCATCCAGTCTTTTCCAATAGTTTTAAAAGTATTAGAAGTTAATGCTTCCGGTTGAATAGTTTTAAACATTTTGCTCTCCCTCTAGCAATCCAAAGCAGGACTAAAAAATAATTTAATTCCTTCACTTTTGAATTTTGATTTAATTCCGCTCATAACCTGTTTTATAATTTCTACTTGATTGTCTTCCAGATAACTTATGAGCATAAAATTTGTTTCAGGCCAGACACTGTTTCCCAGTTTTTTATCATCACCACCGCGCCCATAAACAACTGGAATCAAAGTATACATTATATTTTCCACATTTTCTTCCAGTGCGTCAATTATTTCTTCCTGAACAGACTGATTTGCAATTATTTCTGCTCTAATCATTTTTTTCCTCCTGAGGTTCACTTTCCTGAGTTTGATTTGACTGAGCAACAACGATTGATTTCTTATTTTTGTGCTTTCTGTTTTTCATCATAAGTGAATACAAAACAGGAATAAAGAACAATGTAATCAAGGTTGAACTTGTAAGCCCGCCTACACAGGCAACACCAATCGGCTGAACCATTCCCGCACTTCCACTTGTTGCAAAACACATTGGAATCATACCAAGGATTGTTGTAAGTGTTGTCATAAGAACTGGTCTAAAACGTGAACGCCCTGCTTCATAACATGCTTTATTTAATTCCATTCCACGCTCACGCAGAAGATTTGTGTAGTCAACAAGAATAATACCGTTATTTACTACAATACCAACAAGCATAATAATACCAATTGCACTCATCAAAGAAATCGGCTGGTTTGTAATTTTATAAATGAACACAATACCAATGATAATGAACGGAATTGTCATAAGGTTGATGAACGGAGCCTTGAAGCTTTCATAAGTTGCAGCCATAACGCCGAAAACCAGAATGATTGCCATCAAAATAATTTTCAAATATGCTCCAGCTTGTTTACCCATTTCGCCCCATGAACCTTCATAGCTAACAGTTACACCATCTGGAATAATAAATGTTTCTGCAATTCCTTCTTTGATTTTATTTTCTACAACGTTTGCATTTTCATCATTAGTAATTTCTGCTGTTAAGTGAATAATACGAGTCTGGTTTTCACGATTGATACTTACTGGACCATAACCCTTTTCTACTTTTGCAAAGTTTGCTACACATACGCGACCTTTTGTTCCGTTAACAAAAATCTGTTCAAGGTCAACTACTTTATTGCGGTCCTCTTCCTGAAGCATAACGTAAACGGTGTATTCTTTACCTGCATTTCTGAATACTGTTGCGGCTTTACCTTCAATACAAGCGTTAATTTCATTTGCAACTGTACTTACATTTACGCCAAAGTTATAGGCCCGATCTCGGTCAATTGAAATTTCAACCTGAGGCAAACCTTCATCAATATCGATGCTTGGTTCTCCAATGTTGTCAATTTTCTTCATTACGCCACTAATCTTTTTTGCCACATCCAGAGCCAGATCCAAATCATCAGAACGCAGAACAATATCGATATCTGCACCACTCATCTGCTGTCTCATGCCTGCACCAAAACTAAAGGTTACATCTGTAAATTCACCAAAATGTTTTCTAAGCTTTGCTTTAATTGTTTCACTGTTATCAATCTGTTTACTTGCTTCCGGCAATCGAATCTGAATATTTCCCTGATAAGTAGAAGCACCTCCAAATCCACGGCCACCACTACCAGCAGTTGTAATAATTTTGTCGTAACCTTTAACTTCGTCTTCTACAATTTTTTCAAAACTTTTAAGAACATTTGTAGTTTCTTCAAGGCTTGTACCGATTGGCAAAGTAACGCTCAATGTTACACTATCATCACCACCGCCTGGCATCATGTTGATTTTCATTGTTGGCAAAAGTGCAAAACTCATAATCAAGGCAGACAAACAAATAACAACAGTAACTGCTTTATGATTAAGAGCGGCTTTCAATGCTTTTGAATAGATGTTTGTAAGCCAGTCCTGACTTTTGTTAAAGAAACCATAAATTGATTTAAGCACAGGATTTGTAACCGGCTGTTCAATTCTGTTATCCAAAGGAAGAAATTTTCCTGCCAGTACAGGAACAAGTAAAATAGCAACAAAAAGTGAACTAACCAGCGAAATTACAACTGTAAAAATAACGTCCTTAAACATCTGACCAATAAATCCAAGATCCTTCACAAAGAAAAGGAACGGAATAAATACACAAATTGTTGTAAGGTTTCCGGAAATGACACTCATAAGCATTTCCTGACTTCCCAAAATTGCGGCAACTTTTGGTTTTGCACCACGGCTTCGGTAAACGTTGATGTTATCAATCATAACGATAGACGCGTCAACAATCATACCAACTCCAAGAATAAGACCTGTTAAAGTCATCATATTCAGAGTAAGCCCCGCAAAGTTCATACAAAGCAAAGTAATTATAATTGAAAGAGGAATGCTTATTGCAATAATGATTGTACTTTTAAAATTGCACAAGAAGATGAACAAAATAATAACTGCAAGAATTAAACCTTCCATGGCACTTTTAATCAATGTGCTGATTGTATCACGGATACTAACTGTATCATCACTAATGATTTCCAGCTGAACATCGTTTGGCAGAATTTGCTTAATCTGGTCAATTTTTTTGTAAACCGCATTTGCAACAGAAACACTATTTTCGCCACTTTGTTTTGTAAGCTGAATATATACACCTGGAGTTCCGTTGATATAAACTTCTCGAGTCTTATCTGTGTACCCTAAATAAACATTTCCCAAATCCTGAACTTTTACGCCGTAACCATTAATTGTAGTTACAACAGTATTTTTAATATCTTCAATAGAAGTATATTCTCCGATTGTTCTGATTGAATAATTTGTTTTGCCTTCAGTAATTGAACCGCCACCCAACTCAAGGTTCTGGGTTGCAAGACTTGCGGCAATTGAACTTAAAGTAAGTCCGTAAGCCTGCAAACGGTTTTGTTCAAGTTCAACTCTAACAATACTTGTGCGTCCACCCATTACACTTGCATTAGCAACACCCGAAGCCTGTTCCAGCATATCTGCAACTGTATCTTCCGCAATACTTTTTAATTCATCAGTTGATCTGTTACCACGCAGAGCAATTCGAATAATCGGCATACTGCTGGTGTTAAATTTTAAAATATTCGGAGTTGTACATTCATCCGGCAAGCTTCGCTTTACTCTATCCAATTTATCACGGATTTCATTTGTTACAACTTCCAGATCAGTTCCATAAGTGAATTTTAAACCTACTGTTGATGAGCCTTCGCTGCTAACAGAAGTCATTTCTTCCAGATTATTAACGCTAATCAAAGAACTTTCCAAAAGTTTGGTAACACTTTTTTCTACACTTTGAGGACCTGCATTAGGGTAACTTGTGCTAACAAAAAGCATTGGGTTATCAACATCCGGGAAAAGAGATATTGCAACATTCCCAATAGTAAAAATTCCCATTGCACCCAAAAGCACAAATATCATCAGGACCAGTACTGGGTGGTCCAAAGTTTTTTTACTTAAACTCATGCCTTGTCTCCCTCATTCTGACTGTCTGCCTGTTTTTCTTCTGTTTCTGCTGTTTCTGGCTTTACAACATTTCCGGCTACATCACGAACAAGAGATCCGTCACCAAGAACACGCATCCCTTCAATTACAACTAATTCGCCTTCAGAAACACCTTCAAGAATCTGAGTTTCACCATCAACACTTTTTCCAACTTTTACTTGAACCTGTTTTGCAACATTTGTTCCTTCCGAAATTACAAAAACATAAGGTATATCTTCTTTAGTAATGATTGCATCACTTGGAACAACAACTGCGCCAGAATAATCCAATGTCCACAAAGTAACTTTCGCAAACATTCCGGCATTTGCATGAGAATTTCGTTTATCAAAATTCATGATTATTTCTTTTGTTCTGCTCATCTTGTCTACAACCGGACTAACTCTTGTTACGCTTGCAGGAATTTTTTCATCTGGATATGCTTCAAGAACAATGTCTGCTTTAAGACCTGTTTTAAGAACGCCAACATATTTTTCCGGAATACTGGCACTTACCTGCAAATTCTGAACATCCCCGATTGTTGTAATTACTTTGCCATTGCTTACTGTAGTCCCGATTTTTACAGGAGTAGAAGTAATTGTACCACCGATTGGAGCAATTACCGGGCTGTGAGCATAAGCTGCACCAGGTTCGCTAGGGTCAATTTCTACAAGAACATCACCTTTTTTTACAACGCTTCCAAGAGTTACATTAACTTTAACAACTTTTCCGCCGATTGAAGGGAAAACATCAACACTATTCTGTGTTTCTACTTCACCATTTGTTGAAATATAATCATGAAGAGTTTTCTTCTTTGCAAATTCTGTTTTTACAGAAAATTCATTCTGCTGCATTCCCATTGGACCTTTTCCAAACGGAGAATTTGACTTCTTATTCTTACATGATTTTGCACCAAAAATTGTAATAAGAACAATTACAACACATGCTGCAATAATAATAGCACTGCCACCAATTTTCTTTTTTGGTTTTTCTTCGTATGTTGATATGTTTTCTAAAACTTCTTTGTCTTTCATTTATTTCTCCTGGTTTTATTTACTCTATTTACTTAAACTGCCGTACTCAACGCCAATTTCATTTTCCAAATCAAGCTGGGCAGCGGCAAGATTAAAGATTTCACTTTTTAACTGAACCTGTGCCTGTAAAAGCTTATCTGCACTATTCTGCAAAGTAATCAAATCTCTAGTTCCGTGGTTGTAAGCCTCCAGCATCATATTGTAACTTTTCTGTGCAAGCTCAACACTTTTCTTTCTAAGTTCAACACCCTGCTTATACTGATTAATTTTTCGCAGACAAGAATCAATATTTACCTGCTGGGAAGTTTTTGCATCGTTCAATTGCAATTCAAGATTTTTTAACCCGTCCTGCTGAGCATAAATACTTTGAGCGCCCCTACTCCATGGCAAAAAACCGTCCAAAGGAATGCTTGCACTAACACTAAATCTTCCACCGTCTTTCCAGGTTTCAAAATCATCCAGACTTGTGGCACCAGGAGCGTAAGAATAGCTCGCACTTAAAGTTGGTCCCCAGGCAGTAAAACGAGTTGAAAGCAAATTATTTCTTGCAATTTCAATCTGTTTTTCAAGAGATGCAACCTTTGAATTTTTAATCTCAATTCCTTCTATAGAAATATCTTTATTTGAAATCAAATCTTCCAGACTTCCTGTTAATTCAACTTCTTCACTTTGGTCAATTCCCAACAGCTGCTTAAAATTTGCAATATCATTTACAAACTGCATCTTCTGATTTTCCAAATTAAGCTGATTGTTCTGGTAAGTTACCTGACTGCTCAAAACATCAATTTGTGGAATAGCACCACGATTGTACTTTGCCTGAGTTGATTCATACTGTTTTTTGGAACTTTCAACTGTCTGATTCTGCAGGGCAATATTTTCCTTTTCAAACAAAAGTGAATAATAAACTTTCCTAACATTTAATTCGATTGACTTAACAGCACTTTCATAATCCAGCAAACCTTTTTCGTAATTTAAAACAGCACCGTTAATTGATGTGTACAAAGATGGAGTAAGAGCCAGATTAAGGCCAATATTAAATCCAAGAGATTCCAATTCATTTTCGGTTGCTTTCCCCCAGGAACCACTGGCTGTTACAGTTGGACTTATTACCCCCCAGGATAAATTTTTTGTCCTTTTAAGTGAATTCAAATTAAGCTGACTCTGTTTTAGAGTAATATTACCCTCTAATGCCCGCTTCACACTGTCTTGAACCGTTAATTTTAATGAATCTGCAAAAGCTCCTGTGCAAATTAATAATCCTGCACAAATTAATGCTGTCTTTTTAATTGATTTATGCATTTATTTCTCCAAATTTATTCCTATTTAATTTACTTAATTTTAGTTAAAATTTAAACTAATTTTAGAAACAAAAGTTACTCAAGTAACAATTTTTTATATTTTAAATCAAATTCTGTCAAAAAAAACATACACTTTCACCTGTTTTTAACTGATTAATTATATGATTGAATTTTATAGAAAAAACCTATATATTAACTTTCATGGATTTGATTAAGAAACTAGAGGATTTATCCCAGAGATTTAAAATTGTACAGGAAGAAATTGCTGATCCTGATATTGTAAAAGACCAGAAACGTTACCGCGATGTTATGCGTGAAAATCAGTATCTTTCTGATCTTATGGAATTGTATGACCAATACAAAACCATTCTCCGTGGAATTGAAGAAGACAAAGTTTTGATTACAGAAGCCGATGATGCCGATATGCGGGAAATGGCTCGTGAAGAACTCAAAGAATTGCAGGAAAAGCAGCCTCAGATGGAAGAGCAGATTAAATTAAAGCTCATTCCTCCAGATCCACTTGATGAAAAAAATATTATTCTCGAAATCCGCAGTGCTGCCGGTGGTGACGAAGCAAGTTTGTTTGTTCGCGACCTTTGGGAAATGTACTGCCATCTTGCAGAACGGAAAGGCTGGAAAAAAGAGGTAATGGAACAGCAGGAAACAGAAGTTGGCGGCTTTAACAAAATCGTTACTTCTATTACAGGCCAGTTTGTTTACGGAACAATTCGTTGGGAAAGTGGCGTACATCGTGTTCAGCGAGTTCCAGCAACAGAAAGTCAGGGACGATTGCAGACATCTACAGCAACAGTTGCAGTTTTGCCGGAAGCAGAAGAAGCCGATATTACAATCAACCCAGGTGATGTTCGTGTTGACGTTATGCGTGCCGGTGGACCAGGAGGACAGTGTGTTAATACAACAGACTCAGCAGTTCGCCTTACACATATTCCAACTGGCATCGTAGTTATTCAGCAGGATCAGAAGAGCCAGATTAAAAATAAAGAAAAGGCATGGCAGGTTTTGCGAGCCCGTCTGTTTGACCTTAAACAGAGTGAGCTTGATAAAGAACGTTCCAGCGCCCGCAAAATGATGGTTGGTAATGGTGACCGTTCAGAAAAAATCCGCACTTACAACTATCCCCAGGACCGCGTAACAGATCACAGAATCAACATGAGTGTTCATAATCTTCCTGGATTTATGGCCGGTAACATGGACGACATGCTGGATGCCCTTAACGTTTACGCAAAAGAAGAACAGTTTGCAGAATTAGACAAATAATTTTGCACATATACAAAGCAGGCGGTTTATTAAATCTGTCTGCTTTTTTTTATTATTTCCAGGAAAAGTTGAACTATGACCATCAGAGAATTCAAACAATTAAATCTACAGAAACTCAAAAATTCACCAAGTGCTTCACTGGATCTGGACGTTCTGTTGATGCATATACTGGACTGCGACCGCACATTTCTTCTGCTGCATAATACCGATGTTATTCCCCAGGAAAAATTTGAATGGCTCCAGAATGCAGTTTCCAAACGCACCACCGGTCTCCCAATTGCCTACATTACAGGCTCCAAAGAATTTTACGGTTACAGTTTTAATGTTTCCCCCTCGGTGCTTATCCCCAAGCCAGACACAGAAATTCTAGTAGAAGAAACTTTATCAAAAATAAAATCAGTTGCAGAAAAATTTCCTTCCCAAAATATCCAAATCTGCGACATGTGTACAGGCAGCGGATGTGTTGCAGTAAGTTGCAATCTTTCTTCAGAATTTTCTTCCAGGTTGAATTTTACAATGGCCGACATTTCTCCCCATGCTCTGGAAGTGGCAAAATCAAATGTAGAAAAACATTCACTTACCAACTGTGAGCTGGTGCAGACAAATTTGTTTCAAAATATTCAAAAGAAATTTCATATCATTACTGCAAATCCGCCATATATTCCAAAAGACCAGACAACTGAACTTTTACTGGATGGCCGCAGTGAACCACGCCTTGCCCTAGACGGAGACGTTTTACAAGACGGAAAAGAATCCTGCTCTACAGACGGTTTGGAAATTATGAGACGCCTTGTGCCCCAAGCGTTCGATCACCTTTTAACAGAAGGCTGGTTTTTAACAGAAGCCGGTGAATACAACGCAGAAGAAACCCAAAAAATTTTTATCCAGTGGGGCTTCAAAAACACAAAAATCCTCCCCGATTTAGAAGGCCAATTGAGAGTAATAATCGGGCAAAAAGCTTAAAATTTACTGCATAAAAAATAAAAGGCGTCTAAAGAAACTTATTCTTTAAAGACGCCTGTTAACTAAATTAAACTGTTAAAAATTCAACTTACCAAACAAATCTAATGCCTGTTCCAACACACATGCCCACAATTGGAGTTGTTGGGAACTGACCGATAAATCCAAACTGAACTGGAACAGAAATGTGTTTTGCAAATACAAAATCAAATCCAAAACCAATTCCGGCAACTGCATTAATTTTCCAGCCGTCCCAGGTATAACTAAGTATATCAAGTTCTTTGTCGTAATCTGTAGACCAGTCACTTTGAGCAGTAATTCCTACTAAAGACCATCCGAACAATGTCATATCAAAACCTTTAGCAAATTCACAGTGGAACAGTTTTAATTCCGGCATAACAGCAAAGTTAAATCCACCAACATATTTGCCACTGCCCCTATCCCATGGATATTCATCTGCATATCCTGAACCAATAAAAGCAAGCCCAAAAGCATTTCCAAAGAAACGTTCATATTCCAGACCGTAAACACCACAGCCGCCACCGAGAAGTGCTACACCAATTGAATTCTGTCCCAAATCACCAAATTTTGATGGAGAAGAAACCTCTGTCTGCGTAAATTGATTAACCGGTTGATTAATCGCAATAACTTCCTGTTCCTGAGCAAAAATATTTGAAGCAATCAACAGGCTAGCTAACAAAACCAACAACTTTTTCATAAAATCTCCCTTATTTCAATGTTTTTTTAAAGTTTTTTTTAATATATTTTTTTTCTAGTTGTTTGTCAACTATTCCAGCTTCTGATCCCATTCAACTTCAACAGCCCGCTTCTGCACATCTCTAATCTTCCCAAATGCAAAACAATCTTTTCGATGAATAACAATTCCTTTAAACCTGGAAACATAACCAACAATTTCATCACCTTTTTGAGGATTACAGCACTTTGCAATTGAAATCAAAAAGTTTGTATTTTTCCCGATTTTTATTTTTCCAGTAAAAGTATCTTCTGCATTTTTTTTCTTCTTTGATTTTTCACCTTTTTCTTTGCGGTCAAGATATTTCTGATGTTCAACCTGCTTAGAATGAAGATTGTTCGCCTCTTTTTCTGCCTGCTGTTTTTGCAATAAATCCTTGTCTACAAAAGTTGGATCATTTGCCAGAAGCCAGTTACGAATTTTCTGCCGGGCTTTAGAAGTATGAACCTGATTATATTGATTCTGAGTTGGATGAGCACCTGGACTTGTAAGAATTTCCACAACCTGAGTATTCTGCAAAGGAGTTGTAAGTTGAATGATTTTTCCATCAGCTTTAGCACCAACAATTTTTTCGCCCACCGCTGAATGAATTGCATAAGCAAAATCAATTGCATTTGAATTTGAAGGAAGTTGAATAACATCCCCCGCCGGTGTAAACACAAAAATTTCATCACCTAAAAGATCATCTTTAAGCTGCTCAAAAAAATTTTCGTTGTCCAGATTTTCACTTCTAAGACTTTTTAACTGATTAATAATACTCAAATCCTGAGCTTTAACCATATCGTGATTTGTTCCCTTTTTATACAGCCAGTGGGAAGCAACACCATGTTCTGCCACATTATGCATTTCTTGCGTTCTAATTTGAATTTCCAATGGTTTGCCTTCACATAAAACGGTTGTATGCAGACTCTGGTAACCATTGGCTTTTGGCATGGCAATATAATCTTTAAATCTTCCGTCCAGTGGCTTCCACAAACCGTGAACAATTCCAATTAATGTGTAACATTCACTTTCCTGTTTACAAATGATTCTTAGCGCAAGAAGGTCGTAAAGCTCTCCGGCTTCTTTATTGCGTTTCTTCATTTTCTGATATATTGAATAGAAATGTTTTGCTCTGCTCTTAATCTGAACTTCAATCCCCATTTTTTGTGCGCTCATAAAAATCTTTTTTACTGCACTCTGAAGATATTCATTACGTTCATCTTTTTTTAAAGAAACAATCTGTTTAATCTGCTGGAAGGCATCAGGATTAGTATATTTTAAACTTAAATCCTCCAGTTCATTTTTTAAATCACCTATACCAAGACGCCCCGCAAGAGGTGCCCAAATATCAATTACTTCTTTTGCAATAGATTTTTGAGTTGATTCATCCAGTCCTTTAAGATTGCGCATTCGGTCCAAGCGGTCTGCAAGTTTTACAAAAATTACCCGGATATCATCAATCATGGCAAAAAGCATTTTTCTGATGCTGTCTGCCTGCTGCATAGTTTTACTGTTGATTTTTAATGTACTGATTTTTGTTGTACCGCTGCAGATATTCAAAACATCCTGGCCAAAAAGTTCACCCAGTTCCTGTTCGCAATCTGGGACTTGTTCAAACAAATTGTGGAAAAAACCTGCAATTATTGTGTCTGCATCAAATTTTCCTTTTGCAAGAATAAATGCAACCCTCATTGGATGGAGATAATAGGGATTCACCTGTCCCCTCATCAAACCTTCTGTTTTTTCTACAAGATAATTCCAGGCCTTTGATATTTTCTGATTTTCTTCTTCTGTATAAAAATCAAAATTCTTAAAAAATTCCTGCAATAAATTTTGTGGGGAAATATCCTGAATGTTAAATTCATCCTGCATAATTATCTCCCTGTGTCGCGGACTTTTCCTTCTTCAAATTCTTTATCAAATGAACGAATAAGTGCTCCGTCTTCCAATTCATATTTTGTATACAAAACACATGGATGACCATCGCAAACCCAATTATAAATTTCACCAGTTTCCGGATTCACAAAAAATCTGTCTTCTTCAGGCAAGTCGATTGATGCAACGTTTGGTGTTACAATCTGCAAAACACTTTCTTTATTTATCATATTAAGTGCTTTAATCTTATACATATGCCATCCGGATTTTTCAAAGACAGCAGGAAGTTCACGGTCTGGATTTGCTTCCATTGCCCGTTTATGGGCTTCTTTTGCCTGAGGACAAAGGGCGTCATATTTTTGCTGGCGGTCTAATTTTAGTTTTTCGCCTAAGTTGATTACTTCTGCCATTTGTTCTGCATTCAATTTATCTCCAACTGTGGCAGCTAAATCCCATGCACTGTCGCTGGCACCTGTTACAGTTACATCTGCATCTTCCCGGTTAAAATAAAAACCTGTTGCATAGGCTCTGTGACTTGCTTCATAAAGTTCTTTTTCAAAAGGTTTGCTTTCTTCTTTTGAAATTTTTCCTTCCAGTGCATCAAGTGCCTTTCTGTAAGCTCTTGTAATCAATGCTACATAATAAACACTTTTCATTCGGCCTTCAATTTTTAATGAATCAACTCCGGCTTTTTTTAATTCTTCAAGATGGTCAATCATGCACAAATCTTTTGAACTCAAAACTGCAGTAAAATTATCACCTTCATAAACTGGGAAATATTCATCCGGGCGTTTGTGCTCACGCAAAACAAGTTGGCCGCTCTGTGCAAGAGTTTTGCCAAAATCAACTCCCTCTTTTGCCAGCAAATCATAATCCCAGCGGCAAGTGTGACTGCAAAATCCACTCTGTGCACTTCTTCCATTTAAATAGGCACTCATCAAACAACGGCCAGCATAAGCAATACACATTGCCCCGTGAACAAAACATTCAATTTCCATATCAGGAACTGCATCTTTTATTTCTGCAATTTCTTTTAAACTTGCTTCACGGCCCATTACAACCCTGTCAAAACCAATACTTTTGTACATTTTAACAGCTTCACGGTTCATGCAGCTTGCCTGAGTACTCAAATGAAGTGCGGCATTCGGGAAATGTTTTTTAATCAGCGGAACGATTCCCAAATCCTGAACAATAAACGCATCAATTGGATACTGCTGGAAATATGGAATTTCTTTTATAAAATTATCCAGCTCGTTGTTGTGAAAACTTATGTTAAGCGCACAATGCAATTTCTTTTCCGGATACTGAGCTTTAAGATCGATGATTTTTTTATATTCATCTTCATAAAAATTGTCGGCTTTAACCCGCAATGAAAATTTTTTAAGACCAATATAACTGGCATCAGCACCGTACATATACGCATATTTGAGTTTTTCGATATTTCCTGCTGGCGATAAAAGTTCCATAATTCAACTTACTCCGGATCACTCAAATGGTTTGTTCGTTCATCATCACCTGAGCGCAAAAATTTTCCAAGTTTTTCTATTGCCAAATGACTTTCTTCAAGATATTCATCTGCCATCTGGAACATAAACATCATCTTTGGCCACACATCATAAGTATAAGTTACATCTGCTGCTTCCAAAAGTTTAATAAGACTGTTGGCGTGGGCTTTTAAAATTTCTTTCTCTCCCATCTGAATATAAACATGGGGAAAACCTACATAATTTTCTGCCACTGCCTTTAACGGGCTTATAAGAGGATTTTCAAAATTAGAAGCATAAGTGTACAAATCAACGCAGCGGTGCAAACTGTCACCACTCATAACCTCGTCACTTTGTTTCTTTGGATAAATCAATTCATTGTCACTGCTAAAATCAAGGCATGGAGAAAGAAGCACAAGATTTTTTACACATTTGCGGTATTTTTCTCTAAGCTTTAACAACAAACTTACTGCAAGAGAGCAACCAGTTCCGTCACTGGCAAGAATTATTTCTGGCTGAGCATTTGGATCTTCTATCTGCAAACTTATCTGCTCTTCGGCATAAACCAGCCGGAATACAGTCTGAATATCTTCCAACCCTGCAGGATAAGCAAAAGTTGGTGGCAATCTAAATTCTGGAACAATTACTCTTGTAGAACTTGCATGAGCCAGACTTGCACAAAATCCCCGCCAACTTTCTCGGGAACCGCCACAGAATGAACCACCATGGATATAAATCATAGTTCGTTTTGAAGAATAAACTTCCGGCACTAATACATCGCATTTAATTCCGCCGTAATCGTGTTCGTTTAATTCAACTCTATTTGGCAAAAAAACTGTTTTAAAAGTATCCTCTATTTTTTTTCTAAAGGGTTCAACTTCGCTCTTTGAAGTGATTACCAATGTTCTTAATTTTTTTACAGCTGCTCTTCTGTCGACCTTTAATTCCATAAATTATAGTATAGCAAGTTTTCCCAAATTTTGCTATATTTCTCCTATGCCAATTAAAATTGATTCAGATTTGCCAGCCCGTTCAATTCTGGAGAACGAAAATATCTTCGTAATGACCGACGAACGTGCCGCTGCCCAGGATATCCGCCCACTTAAAATTGCAATCGTTAACTTAATGCCTACAAAAGTTGCCACAGAAACACAATTACTGCGACTTTTAGGAAACACTCCTTTGCAAATTGAAATTTCACTTGTCTGCATGGACGGACACGTTTCGAAAAACACAAGCGAAGATCATCTGGACAGATTTTACATTTCCTCAAAAGAAGTGCTTGAACGCAAATTTGACGGCATGATTATAACTGGTGCTCCACTGGAACAAATTGAATTTGAAAAAGTTGATTACTGGGACGAACTTTGCAAAATCATGGATTACGCAAAGAAAAATGTTTATTGCACACTTTACATCTGCTGGGGAGCAATGGCCGGTCTTTATCATTTGTACGGAATTAATAAACATATTACAGATAAAAAACTTTTTGGCGTTTTTAATAATGCAAAACTAGAACTCCACGAACCACTTATGCGAGGCTTTGACGATTTATTCCCTGTTCCAACAAGCCGTTGGGCAACTCTCACTAGAGAAGACATTTTTCCACACAAAGAATTGAATCTCCTGGCAGAAAGTCACACAACTGGAGTTACTCTGGTAAAAAGCAACGATAATCGTTCAATTTTTATGACCGGTCATCTTGAATACGACACCGATACTCTAGCTGCAGAATATTTCCGTGACAAAGAAAAGGGAATGGATACCGCTATGCCAGAAAATTATTTTACAAAAGATAATCCTAGTCTGCCCCTTTTAAACACCTGGCGAAGCACTGCTCATTTATTTTACAGCAACTGGCTCAATTATTACGTTTACCAGAACACCCCATTCGATGTGAATGATATTTAATTTGATTTCCCCATCATTACGAGAGTGCAGATTTAATTGCTCTAAACATTGGTGGCCCAGCGTAATGTAAACTCCCTTGAAAAAGTGCATGAATTTCTTGAAAAGTCACTTGAAAAAGTGTATGCTCATTATAAAAAGTCCCTTAAAAAAGTGCAACAAGAGGTTTATATGTTCAAAAGAAAAATCATGTTTGAATTTGAAGGTTTGTAATCTGTAGAGATAGTGGGAGATAGGTTACAAATTACAAATGGCGTACAGAGGGATGTTTTGCATCCAAGATTGTTCTTGATATGAAAGTAATGAAAATCTTACAGAAGTTTTTGGATTATATTTTTCATAAAATGCTTTTAAACTTTGGGAGCGAATATTTGTAGAAGATTTTACTTCTATTGGAACAACATCATTTTCTTTTTGAATAATAAAATCTTGTTCAAAAGTAGATTTATCAGTACCAAAGTAATATGGCGTATAGTTTGTATCACAAATTATTTGTTGTAAAACATATTGTTCTGCTAAGGCTCCTTTAAATTCAACAAACAACTCGTTTCCTTTTAGAATTGTTTGAGCGTCTAGTTCACTCATTGCACATAAAAGACCAATATCTAAAACAAAAAGTTTATATATTGAAAAGTTTTTGTAAGCTGATAGTGGTATTTTAGGTTCATTTACTCTGTTTACTTTATGGACAAGCCCACTGTCGGTTAACCATTGGATGGCATTTTCAAAATCTTTGCTACGAGCACCTTCTTTTATTTTTCCAAAGAAGAATTTTTTATTTTCTTTAGCAAGTTGCATTGGAATTGAATCCCATACTAGATTTATTTTGGGAATTTCATTTGATTCTACATGTTTTCCAAAATCACCTTTATATTGAGTTAAAATTGTTTTCTGTAGATTTCTAACTTCGTTATAATCTTTATTTTGTCTAAAATAATCTACAACTTCTGGCATTCCACCTACGTAATAATAATTTTTTAAGTGATATATATATTTTTCAGAAAAGGCATTAATTAGATTATAATCTTTTGTAATTAAAGCATCAGCCAAAGGTTGTTCGTCCATAGCATATAAGAATTCTCTAAAACTAAGAGGATGTAAATTTAAAATATCAACTTTTCCCACTGGGTAAGAAACTCCTTGATGTAAGGCAACGCCTAAAAGAGACCCTGCAACAATAATGTGATATTCTGGAGCATCTTCACAAAAATATTTTAAAGATTCAAATGCTTTTGGAGCATTTTGAATTTCATCAAAAATAATGAGAGTATCATTTGGCGTGATTGAAAAACCTACTTCAATATTTAGATATGGAATAATTCGCTTAACATCATAATCAGTTTCAAATATATCTTTCATAGCTTGATTATTATAAAAAGAAATATATGCTACTTTTTTATAGTTTTTTTCGCCAAAAGTTTTCATAAGCCATGTTTTTCCAACTTGCCTTGCACCCATTAATACCATTGGTTTTCTGTTACTTTTGTTTTTCCATTTTTCTAATTCTTTAATAGCAAATCTTTCCATGATTAATATATTAACATTTTTTCGGGGCTAAAACAACCATAAATCAACACTTTTTCGGGGCTAAATTTGCCAAAAGTATACACTTTTTCCGACCTAAGGGCTGGAATCCTTATTCCCCCACATGAATAAAAGTCAACTCGTGTTTATTGTAATTTAAATGCACGATTTTGCTGTTGGGAATTTGGGCGAATTTTTCTACCAGTGGCCAGTCGATTTCTCCCTGCATTTTTATTGTGCAGATCATTTTTTTTGTTTTGCCACTGTCCAGCCATTTTTGAATCCATTCCAGTAAACGTTCAGGGTAGCAAATTACGTCGCTAAAAACCCAATCCATTGGGCCAATTTCTTCTGGAGTTAAAGTGAATGCATCGTGGACCATAAATTTTACTTTTGGATCCTTCATCAAACTGTCTACTAATGGAGCCCGGTCTACAGCAATTACACTGCTTCCCAACTGCCGCAAAACCCAAGTCCAACCACCAGGACATGCACCGGCTTCAAAACAAGTTGAATTTTCATCAGGGAGTTCAACATCAAAAAAATATTTTGCCATAACGAGGCTTTCCTGAATTTTTAAATATGCACGGCTTGGAGGATCAATATGATTTTCTTCATAAACAATTCGGCCAGCAGGAACACTTGTACTTGTTTTGCTGGCTGCAATCATTGTGTGTTCATCAATCAAAGTGTACAAACCAATTTCTGAGTGAGGAATGTTGAACGGAAACTTTCTGACTTTTAAATTCACGTATGGAAGTTTTTCCTGAATCAACGTTGCCCGCCTAAAACAAGTATAATTGTAAGGAGCCCACGACCGCTGAATATTTTTTAAAGTTGTGGCCGCTTCACCAATTGAATTAAATTCAATTTTCTGAGGATTAAACAAACTGGTGCTGGCCCAATAAGGTGCATTAGAAAAATCTTGAGCCAATTCATAATTCGGGAGATAAATTAAATCACCAAAACTTTCCATGCCTTTAAAATCAGCATTAAATCGATTTTGCAATTCACTGATTAAAAGTTCTTTCATTTCCGGGAACGACAAAAAACAGCTTCCCTTCATTGGTATAATTTTTACTTCTTCCAAACTCATTTTACTACCATCACTTTTCTTGTTTCATCAATTCCCTGACCAAAAATTCTCACAAAATAAATTCCACGGGCAACACTTTTACCTGCTTTGTTTTTTCCATTCCATTTATAGTAATGAGTACCAGCAGAAACATTTCCGTGCTCCAGATATTTTATAATATTTCCATCCATAGTCATAACTGCAACATTTAAATTTCCGTCGCCAGTTATTACTTCAATTGTAACTTCGTCACCAATTTCCGGATTCACAACATTTTTCATAATGCTTACACCGCCACGCTGTTTTGAAATTCCAGTTAAAGCGAACTGCCACATTGCTAGAGAAGTTATATCATCTTCATTTTCCAAACGTAATGCATACAATGGAATTTTTTCTGTTGTGATATCACCATCATTATCTAGCTCATAAATGGATCCTGTGTTATCACAAATTGCTCCCAGGAATTCAACAACATCTTTTTTATTCCATCCAAATTGATTTTTTAAAATTACAAGTTGATGCAAACTGGAATTCTGATCATTCACCTGATCTACAAAATTTCCACTTGGATTTTCAGGAACATTTCCATTGGAAACAATTGAAGCCATGCTAAACGGCAGCCAGATTTTTAAATTCAATCCAGTAAGAGAATTTAAACGGTCGGCCCGGCTTCCAGTAACATTTGAATCAAAATACAAAACCGCAGAATCAGTTGATTTATTTTCTGCTGTTCCGTCATTGATTTTTACCTGCATTGTAATGTCTCTGTCTGCAAACAATTTTTCTGAATTAAAATCATTTCCCGCAAAACTTTGAATCACATTTGCCGCAGAGTTTTCATCAACTGTTTCATCCTCAATCACATTTGTATAGGCAAAAGTTGGTTCCATTGAATTAATTGCAAAATCACTCAAAGCATGGCAATCAAAATACTGCATATAATTGGCGCTTTTATCGTAAATTTCAGTTGGATAAGTTTCCAAACCAGTTCCAGGATCCAAAATTGGAGAAGGTTTTTTAACTCGAATCCAGGTTGATTTTATATCATCCAATGTTACATTTCTCTTCAAATTAAATTCAATACAAGTTACTTTTGCATCTTCCAGAATATATTTTCCGCTGCCATCAATAATTTCCAGGTCACTTAACACAGGAGTTTCTGTTCTTGAATTTGTCGAATTTTTTATAAACTCAAAACTATCCTGAATTTTTTTCATCTGAATTTTTGCAACATCAAGTTTTTTAGAGAACATCACAAAAAGTTTATTTTTTCCAACTGCTGCCAGAGTCAACGAAAATTTTGGTGCTATTTTATCAATTGTGTTTAATTCACCAGAACCCGGACATTGAATCAAGTTGCCTGCTAAATCCGTAATAAAACAATCATTTTCATCAACAGAAATTTTAAATACTGTGTTTACAGAAATGTTTTTATCTTCATCATTCAGGAATAGTCCCATATAAAGTGAATCGTTACCATCTATTGAATTTGCTTTTGCACTATCATCATAAACAAAATAATCACTTTTTACGTTTTGAACCGCATCCCGATTTGAAAAACTTTTTTCCACACCAGAATCACCTGCAATGTAAGAAAATGCGGATGAAACATTTTTTAAACTCGACCGTCTTACTCCACCGGCAGTAGCATTTGCATTTGAACCAAATTTATTTTTAGGTCTTGAACCACCGCTAATGTCTCCCGCATAATTTCCTGATTCAACAGTACCTGTGCTGTTAGAAACCCAACCGTTTTCGCTAACCCATTTATATTCTTCTGTGCTGGAATAAACTGGAGCATTGTCAAAAAAATGGAATTCAAGCCGATCCAGGTAAGATGAACCACTTGTTTCTGAAGCCGGAATACATTCGAATTCTTCACCACTTTGATTGTATCTCAAGGAACCTTCGTTCCACGGCATATTCGTTTTAAAATTCATAGAAAATACCGGGCGAACTGTATCCCATTTTCCATAAAGAGTCTTATCAGAATCGATTGTTGCATTACAAAGAACATCATTTTTATTCAAAATAATTTGCGCAAGAGAATGACCATTTTCTGAATTACCAGTTGCATCAAGTTGATTTCCTTTTGCATCCTGAATAAATTTATTTGTTTCCGGTGTAAATGTTCCGCTTGGAGTTTCACTGTCTACAATATAACTGTTCCACGCATACATTTTGTTCCCGTTAAAAGTATCGGTTGTTGCAAAGGCAGCAATTCCAAATCTTACTCTTGTCTTTTGAATGTCTGGTTCAACAGTTGCATCAGTAGAAAATCTTCTATATAGAGAATGAACATTCTGATCTTCTTTTGCACTTACAGAACCATCTTCATAATTCAACTTGTAAGAATTTACTTTACCATTTTGAATCAAACCGTAGCCTTCAATCTTTAACCCATTTTCTTCTTTTGAAATTTTTCCGCCGTGATAAGCAGAACTCAAAAAAGTGCCCTGGGCCTGGAGATTATTAATGTCGCTAAAATCACTTTCTTTACTTTCTATCGGAATGTTTCCAATTTTTACAGGCTCCGAATATTGAAGCTCAATAAAATTGTGACCGTCAAAAGGTTCCTGGCTTTGCACTCCAGTTGATTTATCATAATTCTTGTGAATTTCCTGACCAGTATATGCCGCAACTAAAACCGGTTTACACTGATCAGTTGTTGCAGTGAATCTTTCTGAATTTTTGTAATGCTTGATTCTGTTTCCGGCACCGTCAATAAAAGTTTTAAACATTGAATCTGTTGCTTTAAAAATTTCCAGATCAACTGTTACGTTTCTATGTTTTGCACTCTCTCCTAATCTTCCACTGTCTGTGCTTTCTTCATAACCGGAGCTGATTCCTGAAGCATCTGTATTCCAGCGGTTTGGCTCAGTTGTCTGAACATAAATTGTAGAAAGCTTTTCGCCGTCAATTATTTCTTTTGTTAATTCTTTATCTGTAAAAATCTTTACAAAATTTTTTGGAGAGCCACTTCCATTATCAAATGTCAGGGCAGAAAGTGAATATACAAGTTGATTATTTAAGTTCCAGACTGGTTCTGTAAATTCCAGCATGATTGTATCATCGTAAATTGTTCTGGCAGTTTTAATTTCTGGTGCAGTAAAATCCCAGCCAAAAGCTTTTCCACGATCACCTAAAGTGTTTCCTCCTAAATTTTTGCTTTGGCTTGCACTGATTGTTTTACTTACGTCAGTCATTTCACTGTTACAAATTTCTGCGTTGTAACATTCAGCAAAAAATTCAGTACTTTTGGGAACAACAAATTTCCATTTGTATTCACTTGCTACAACCATATTTACACCGTTGTTATAAAAGTTTTTTCCAACAGTCAACTTTTCATATAAACCAGAAGTACTGGCGGATCCTCGCAAAACTTTCATGGAACCACAATAATTTGGTTTTACTGTCATTGGTGTTCCATCCGGGCGAACAGTTGGAATAACTACGCTGTTTGCAATTCCACGATTTGGATTATCATAGGCAAAAAGCCCCGCAATTCCGCTTTCATCATCATCTTCTGAATAATAACCTGAACTGCCTTTTCCAAATAAAACAAGATCGTTTCCAATTTTAATATTACGGACTATTTCAACCGAAAAAATTCCACTTGTAAGAACAAGACTTCCATTTACAATAAAATCATCATACCTTGTAAAATTGATTCTAAATTCCTGATCTTCCGGAATATCAACATAGAGATTCCCATTACAAGTAAAAGCTTTCCACTTTAAGCCTACACCATTTGTAAAAAAAGCATCACCAGAAATTGTTGCAGAAGTTCCTGCCATCAATGAATTTGAAAAAATATTTTTTTCTGCTTTTGATTCCAGGTTCATTTTGCTACCAGATTCTGTATCGCCCAGATTTCCATTAAACACCAGAAGCTCAACTGTTTCTGCAACTCTAAAAGTACTGTTTTTGTTATCATTTTCAAATGAACCGTTAACTGTTACATTCTTTGCAGCAACAGTTAAAATTACACCAGTGTATCCAGTTGGAGCAGAATGAATTTTCATGCTGTTGGTAGATGTTCCCAAAACCAGATCGCCAGCCACATCCATTGTGGCACTGGAGGTGAGCTTAAAATCGCATTCCAAAGTTAAATTTCCAGTTGAGGTGATTGATTTAAATTTTATTCCATCTGGAAGTCGAAGCGAGGAATTTACTGTTACATCGCCATTAAATATTACATCATCCTGATCTGTAGGATAACTTCCTGTATCCCAGTTAGAATTATTTTCCCACTGCCCCGTTGCACCACCAATCCATGTTTTTGTGGCTCCAAATCCAGAGAGTAAAAAAACTGTCCCAAAAAATATAAATGATGCGAATTTCTTTAAACTTATTCCTGTTATCTTCAAAATAGAACACCTCATTTTCTTTTCGGCAAATTCCACCCAACAGTTTAGAAAAATCCACCCACGTCATTATCCTGCCCCCATTGCCGTCTGCAACGAGATTCCGGATCAGGTCCGGAATGACACACTTACCCCGGAATGACACACTTTTTGCCTCCCCCACCCATCGCGTCATGCTGAACTGGATTCAGCATCTCTCTCCCATCGCCGTCTGCAACGAGATTCCGGATCGGGTCCGGAATGACGGTGCGGGGGTTCCGGATCGGGTCCGGAATGACACACTTTTTTGTCCAGAATGACACACTTTTTTCTGGTATTTAATAATTTAAAAAAAACGCAGCCCCCAAAAGAAGACTGCGCTGGTTTAATTGATTTTTGCTTTTTTTAGAAAAAATTATGCTTTTGCCAATGCCTGTTCAACATCTGCAATAATATCGTTCACGTTTTCAAGACCAACACTCAATCTAATCATGCCGGCACTGATTCCACATGCAACAAGCTGTTCATCTGTAAGCTGGCGATGAGTTTCACTTGCCGGATGCAAAACACATGTACGAATATCTGCAACATGAACTTCATTGCTTGCAAGTTTAAGAGCGTCCATAAATTTAACAGCAGTTTTTCTTCCGCCTTTAATGTTAAAAGAAATTACACCACAAGTTCCCAATGGAAGATATTTTTTTGCAAGTTTATGATACTTGTCGCCAGGAAGCCCAGGATAACTAACACTTTCTACTTTTGGATGCTTTTTAAGGAATTTTGCAACTGTCATTGCATTTTCACAGTACTGCTTCATTCTAACTGGCAAAGTTTCCAATCCCAAGTTTAGAAGGAAAGCACTGTTTGCAGCAGGATAACAGCCAAAGTCTCTCATCAACTGCATGCGGGCTTTTACAATGTATGCCATTTTTCCAAATTCTTTTGTATAAACAATTCCGTGGTAACTTTCATCTGGTTCTGTAAATTCTGGGAATTTTCCGCTTTTTTTCCAGTCAAATTTTCCACTGTCAACAATTACTCCGCCACCTTGAACTGCATGGCCATCCATATATTTTGTAGTTGAATGAATTACAATATCTGCACCCCATTCAAAAGGACGGCACAAATAAGGAGTTGCAAAAGTGTTGTCAACAATAAGAGGAACTTTATTTGCATGAGCAACTTTTGCCCATTTTTCAAAATCAAAAACAGTAAGAGCCGGATTTGCAATTGTTTCGCCAAAAACACATTTTGTATTTGGTTTAAATGCAGCCTGAATTTCTTTTTCCGAAGCGTTCACATCTACCCAGATACATTCAATTCCCAGTTTTTTAAGAGTAAAACCAAAAAGGTTGATTGTTCCGCCATAAATTGAAGAACTGGCAATAAAACTGTCACCAGCCTGGCAAAGATTCAGAATACTAAGCAAAGATGCAGCCTGACCACTAGTTGTAAGCATAGCACCAACGCCACCTTCCAAAACTGCAATCTTTTTTTCTACAGCATCACAAGTTGGATTCGCAAAACGTGAATACATAAATTCTGTTGGTTTATTAAAAAGATCTGCCACATGATCTGTAGAATCAAAACGATAAGTTGTACTCTGAACAATCGGCATTACACCAGGTTCACCATTTTTTGGACTGTACCCTGCATGCAAAACTTGTGTCTCAATAGCCTGATTTGCCATTTTTAGCCCCCAATTTTTTACCACTATATTTGAACAAAAATGATTATAATAATTTATTTATAGATATTCAATATTTTTTATTGCCGTCATCCTGAACGTGATTCAGGATCTCCCCAAAGAGATTCCGGATCAGGTCCGGAATGACACTCCTTTGCCCCCACCCACGTTTTCGCCCGCCACCACCAATGGCCGCCATTCCTAAAATAAAATTTCACTGCATTCTACCAGATCGTGGAGAAGCTGGCAGACGGGTGTTGGAATTCCCAATTCTTTTCCAAGGCGCACAACTGTTCCGCAAAAATAATCGTTTTCTGTTTTACGCTTTGCACTCATATCCTGGAACATAGAAGTCATTCCGTCTGGATTAAGATTTGCAACCATTTCTATATTTTCTTCCGTCATTTGTGGAGTAAGTTTAATACCTTTTGCATTTGCAATTTTTATTACTTCATCTGAACACTGGCGCACAAGATTTTTTGTAACTTCATTTTTAAAAGCCACATAAGGAGCACGGCACAACCCGCTGATTGTATTGCAGCTTACATTCAGCAAATATTTTTTCCACTGGGCAAGGTGAATATCTTCCGGAATATTACAAGGCACTTTTGCATCATTAAAAAGTTTTTCTATTAAATTGATTCTTTGAGTGCGCTCATTACTGTTTTCGCCAAAAACAATTGTTCCTTCATGGCCACAAGTAATTTTCCCATCCAGATTTGTTGAACTCAAATTTACGATATAACCATACAAAACTTTTTCTTCACCAAAAGCTTTACAAAGCTCCATTTCACTTTGAATCCCATTCAACAGCGAAAGAATAATTGTCTGGGAACCAACACTTGTTTTAATCTGCTCCATCACCTGATAAAGCTGCAAATTTTTTGTTGCAATAATAATTAAATCTGCAGGAGAGGCATTTTCTGGTTCAACAAAATTAAAGTTGATTTTTTCTCCATTGATAAAGATTCCATTTTTTTCATAGCGCAATTTTCTTTCTTTTGTGGCAAGACAAGTTAACTGGCAGCCGGAATATTCATTCAATCTTTTTCCAACAACAGCACCAACTGCGCCCATTCCAATCATTGTAACTTTCATTTGTTTTCCTTCTTTAAATAAGGTATAATTATTATAACGAGCCAAAAGCATAAGGTGAATACATTGAACAAAAAGAAAACCATTTTTTTAATTGCGGCACTTTTTTGCGTAAATCAAATTTTTTCTCAAGTTGAACCAACACCTCCGTCAGATAATTCAACTCAATTTGATCTTGCCAGGGAAATGTTAATAGCTTCCGGTGTTACAGAAAAACTCCCGGAATATTTATCACGTTTGCAGGGCCTTAAAAATCAATTTCTTTTTCACATTGATGAATTAAAAAAATCCCAGACTCTTACCTACGATTTTGTTGCGGAAGAAGGATTAAAATTTCTGTATTCAGGTTCCAACACATTGCAAATTTACAGCACTTATCAAACCCGCATAGACCTTGCACTTGATACTCACAAATACAATTGCGTTTCTTCAACTTTACTCTATCTTTATTTAATGGACGCTGCCGGAATAGAATGCAAACCAGTTGAAACTCCTCAACACGCTTTCTGCCAGGTTTACATTCCCACAAAGGATGGCTCAAAACCCCGACGAGTAGAAACAACAAACCCTTATGGCTATGACCCCACCACAAAAAAAGTTGATCCAGAAAATGCCAACCGGTATTACAAAGTTCCTGTTAAACATTACGCACAACAGAAATGCGTATCACCTCAACGGGCAGTTTCTCTTATTTATTTAAATCGAGTGGCAGAATGTTCCAGAAAAAATCAAATGGAGCAGGCATACAAATTGAGCCTTGATGCATTCAAATTGCAAAATGGGGATCAAATTGCATTAAAGGAATTACAGGGAAGTGCTTCCAATTATTTGCTCTGGTTGGGACAAAATAAACAGTATTCCAAAGGTCTGGAATTTTCCCGTCAGTTTAAAAACCAATTTGGTCTTTCCAAAGAGTGTCAGACTAATACAAATTTTATACTGTCAAAAAATCTCAACAATTTAATGGAACGCAAAAATTTCCAGGAAGCAAAAGATTTACTGGAACAAAATCAGGATTTAATCTCTCAAACTGATTACAATAATTTAATGGAAATTGTAATTTGCAATTTTATTTCTGCTGAACTTGCCAAACATCCCGGATATAAAAATTCAATGGATTTGCTGGATAAATACAGTGACTATTTGCCACCAATAAAAATTAAAGCTTACAAAACAAATATCACAAGAAATGCCGCTGTTGAAATTCACAATTCAATAATTCCGTTGATTAATAGCAGACAATTTTCAGAAGCCCGCAAAATCGTAGAAAATGGAATTGAGCAAATCGGTGAACATTCAATTCTTTTAAACGATTTAAGATATTTAAAGCAGTTTGAATAATTCAATTTAGTAAAATTCCACCTTTACTGGTACTAATAAAATTTCAAAAATCTGGTTATATCATTATATACTAATTCTGAGTAAATTGATAATATCAAAATTAGCGAGGTGAATTATGAAAAAATCACTGTTTGTATTATCAATATTTACATTTCTTTCACTTATTTCATGCAGCAAAAAAAATGAGCTTCATATCTATTCGATTATTCATGAAGAAGAAACTCAAGTTTTAACTGATTTGTTTACTAAAAAAACCGGCATTCCCGTTGCATTCCTGCGGGCTTCAACTGGCGAACTTGTAAATAGAATTATTGCAGAAAAAGATGACCCTAAAGCAGACATTTTACTTGGTGGTGCCACATCATATCATATTCAGGCAGACCAGGCCGGCGCTTTTGAACATTATGTTTCTCCACTTGCAGAAAATGTTCCGGATTATGCAAAATCACCAAACGGAACTTATACTGGATTCTGTGTTCTTTCTCTCGGAATTGGAATCAACTCTGACCGCTATGCAAAAAAATTTCCAGACATTCCAGAACCAAAAACATGGGAAGATCTTTTAAATCCAGCTTACAAAGGAGAAATTGTTTTAACTAATCCAGTGGCATCTTCTACCGCTTATTTGTTTGTACAAAATCAACTTCAGCGACTGGGATGGGATAAAGGCTGGGATTATCTTTTAACACTTGCACCCCTTGTTGGACAATTCCCTGAATCCGGATCTGCACCTGCAAAACTCATTGGCACAGGAGAATACGCTTTAGGTGTTTCTTATCTCCATGCACTGGCAAAATACAACGCAGAAGGTTTTAACATCAAACTTGTTGCACCACCAAAATCTGTGGGAGATGTTGACTGTATTGCAATTACAAAAAATACAAAAAATCTTGAAGCAGCAAAAAAATTTGTTGATTTCATGCTTTCAAAAGAAGCCCAGGAAGTAATGAGTTCAATCGACTTTACTGTTCCTGTTAATCCAGAAGCAGTTCCAGTAAAAGGTTCAATTGCTTCATCTGAACTTGATTTAATTGAATACAACACCGTTCTTGCAGCCCAGCAAAAAGAACAGGTACTTGAATACTGGTCTAAGAATGTAAAATAATGGCAATAGATTTTAGAAAGAACAGCAGATCATTGGGAGCCGCCTGGTTTGCTGTTCTTGTTTTTTTAGTATTTACAATTATTACTCCACTTCTTATGGTTATTCTTTCTGCAAAACCACAAGATTTTGTTTTTGTTTTTAAAAGCTCAATTTTAAAACAGACATTGCTTAACACATTTTTTGAATGTATTACTTCTACAACTCTTTCTGTTGTTTTAGGTTACATTTACGCTTATGCAGTTGTTAAAGCAAATATTCCATTTAAAAAATTTTTTGCTTCAATTCCGCTTCTACACTTAATGACACCACCTTTTGTAGGAGGTCTCGCTTTTATTTTATTAGTCGGCAGACAAGGAATAATCACTCATAAGATTCTTGGACTGGATGTTTCTCTCTACGGTTTCTGGGGATTATTAATCGCCCAAAGTTTATGCTTTTTTCCAATGGCATATCTGATTTGCGTTCAGAGTTTAAAAGGAGTTAATTCAAATCTTGAACAAGCAGCTAGAAGTATGGGAGCAAGTAACAGAAAAATTTTCTGGACAATCACCTTTCCATTAAGTTCAACAGGAATAATTTCTTCTTTTTTATTTGTTGCCGTAAACGTATTAAGCGATTTTGGAAACCCGTTGATTGTTGGCGGAAGATTCAGAGTTCTTGCGGTAGAAATTTATACTCAGCTTACAGGATGGACAAATGCCGGAACTTCTGCAGTTCTTGGAATTCTATTGATCATTCCTTCAATTATTTTATTCCTGCTGCAAAATAAATTATTTAAAAATACAAATTTAAAACTTTCTTCTATCGGTGGAAAAGATTCTTCAAAACTTCCGGAACAAAAAAACACTTCTGCTTTTACTTCAATTTTGCTTACAATTTTTGTAATTTTTATTTCTGTTTGCGTTGCTGCTCAATTTATTTCTATTATCGTGGGAAGCTTTCAGAAGCTCTGGGGAATAAACACTGCATTTACTTTTGACCACATTAAAGCAGTTTTTACAGGCCGTTATTTTAAAGGATTAAAAAATTCACTTTTGTTTGCATTAATTGGTGCCGCTTTTAGCACAACTATTGCCTGCTTAACCTCATTCATTGTGCACAGAACAAATGCTCCATTAAGAAAATCCATCGACATTTTTTCTCAACTTCCATCTGCAATTCCTGGATCACTTCTTGGGCTTTCAATTTCAATTGCGGCAAACAAATTTCATTTTAATAATTCACCAGTTTTAATCGTTACAGCAATGACTGTTTCTTTTTTGCCATTTAGTTACAGAATCATTACACAGAGCTTTGGACAAATCAAACAAACTTTGGATGACGGAGCAAGATCATTAGGTGCCAGTCAAATTAAAACACTCACTTCAATTATTGCGCCTCTTTCTACTGGCGGAATTTTCAGCGGTTTTATTTATGATTTTATCCGCGGAGTAGGAACTTTAAGTGCAGTAATTTTTCTTGTTTCTTTTGACACACCACTCACTTCAATAAATATTGTAAATCTTGCAGATCAGGGTAACTGGGGCGTTAGTACTTCCCTTGCTTTGGTATTAACAGTTATCAGTTTTTCTACACTTGCTATTGGAAAATTGATTATTTATTCTGGTCAAAAAATTTCAAAAAATGAGTGTAAGATAAAACCGCTAAAATAGCGCGGCTTTATCTTACCTAAAGTTTGC
>JAEDJS010000023.1 GCA_016296205.1 Treponema sp.
TAAGGAATTCCATTGTGAATTCTGCTTTACCCTGAGTTGAAGAACGGAGGATTGTTGAGAATCCGAACATTTCTGAAAGTGGAACTTCTGCGTTAACTGTAGAAGTGTTGTTTTCATCAGAAGAATCAAGGATTACACCACGGCGCTGGTTAATAAGACCGAACATGTTACCCTGGAATTCTGTTGGTCCAGCAAGCTGAACTTTCATAATTGGTTCAAGGATAACTGGTTTTGCTTTTGCATAACCTTCGCGGAAAGCACCAATAGCTGCTGTCTGGAATGCAATATCACTTGAGTCAACTGGGTGGTACTGACCATCGTTAACTGTAAAGCGGATATTTACTACAGGAGCACCAATGAGGGAACCTTTTTCCATAGCGCGTCTGAAACCTTTGTCACAAGATGGGATGTATTCGTTAGGAATAGCACCACCTTTGATTGCGTCTACGAAATCGTATTCTTTTTCTTCATATGGTTCCATGAAACCTGCAACACGACCGTACTGACCAGAACCACCAGTCTGTTTCTTGTGTGTGTAGTTGAATGTAGCCTGCTGTGTAATTGTTTCGCGGTAAGCTACTTCTGGCTGGCTAACTGTTACTTCACATTTGTATTCACGTTTCATACGTTCAACGTAAACTGCAAGGTGTAATTCACCCATACCTTTGATGATTGTCTGATTTGATTCAGGATCAACGTATGTCTGGAATGTTGGGTCTTCTTTTGTAAAGCGGTTAAGAGCTTTAGACATGTTTGCAGCAGCTGCTTTATCAACTGGAGTAATAGCCTGAGAAATAACTGGTTCAGGAACGTACATAGATGTCATAGCAACGTTAAGACCGCCGCCACAGAATGTATCACCAGATGCACAGTCAACACCGAACAATGCAATGATGTCTCCTGGCATACCTTCGTTAATATCTTCCATCTGTGCAGAGTTCATGCGAACAAGACGTCCAACCTTGAACTTTTTGCGCTGGCGAACATTGTAAAGTTCATCACCCTTAACAATTTTACCCTGGTAGATACGTGTGTATGTAAGCTGACCAAACTGGCCGTCATCAAGTTTGAATGCCAAAGCAACACATGGCTTGTTTTCTACGTTGAACAATTCAACCTGTTCTTCGTTTTTGTCAAGGTCAAGACCATAGTTGTGAACTTCTGTTGGATCTGGCAAGTAGCGGATAACACCGTCCAATACTGGCTGGATACCTTTGTTTACGTGAGCAGAACCAAGGAAAACACCTACGAACTGTTCTGAAAGTGTACCCTTACGGATAGCAGCAATTACTGTTTCTTCTGGAACTGTTTCGTATCCGCCTTCTTCCATGAGAGCTGCCATTAAATCGTCGTCGAACATTGAAGCTGCGTCCAAAAGTTCTACGCGTTTTTCTTTAGCCTGTTCTACAAGGTCAGCAGGGATTTCTGCATAGCGAAGGTTTTCACCGTTGTCGCCGTCAAAGTAAATTGCTTTCATTGCAACAAGGTCAACAACACCCTGGAGTTTGTCTTCCAAACCAATTGGAAGTTCCATCATGTATGCGTTAAGACCGAGTTTTTCACGAATCTGAGCACAAACGCGAAGTGGATTTGCACCCTGGCGGTCACATTTGTTAACGAAAGCGATACGTGGAACATGATATCTCTTAAGCTGGCGGTCAACTGTAATTGACTGTGACTGAACACCTGCAACGGCACAGAAAATCATGATAGCACCGTCAAGAACGCGAAGTGAACGTTCAACTTCAACTGTAAAGTCAACGTGGCCTGGTGTGTCAATCAAGTTGATTGTTGTGTCTTTCCACTGAACCTGAGTTGCTGCAGACTGGATTGTGATACCTCTTTCACGTTCCAGTTCCATGTTATCCATTACAGCACCTACACCGTCTTTACCACGAACTTCGTGAATTGCGTGAATTTTGTTACAGTAGAACAAAATACGTTCTGAAGTTGTTGTTTTACCAGAGTCGATGTGTGCACTGATACCGATATTACGTACTTTTGTAATATCAAATGCCATAGTGTATACCTCTCTAAAAAATAGAATACAAAATTTATATATCAATAGAAATTGATTAGGCAATTATATTAAAAAATGTTAAATATTTCAATAGTTTGCAGGATTTTAGAGTTGTTTTGGGTAAAATTTGATTTTTTTCTTCTATAAATATATATGAGCGGTTTAAAAATCAATTTACGAAATATATTTCTTCTGGCCAGTTATTTGTGCGTAATGAATCTAAGTTTGTTTGGGGAACACAAAAAGGGTGTTTCTTTTGAAAACTTAGTTTACAGTTCCGGCACGTTTAAATATTCAACCTGGGAAAAATCCAAAGAAATTTTCCTTTATACCGATGATGTTTCAAAGAAAGTAAATCCCAGGGATGCTTTTGTGTTTAATAATTCTGATGAATTAAAGTTGAAAATTTATGAATGGGTTCAAGGAGGTAGAAATCTTTTTGAACTTGACGGATTTGTTTATTTTAAAAATGAATTTGGTTTTAATCTAAAGATGGAACGCATTGCCGGTCCTTATAAAATCTGCGGGAATTTTGGAAACTTAAAATTTTCTGCCAGAGCTTCTGCTGCAAAAGGCGGATCTGTTGGTATGGGGTCATCCCTGGGAGAAAACAGTGGAACGGAAAAATCAGTTACAGTTACTGGTCCTCAGAAAACGGGATACAGCAAGAATTTATCTTTTCGTGCAGGAATAAAACCTTTGTCCAATTCTAAATTTAAATTGCCCTTTGCTGATATTTACGGAACTTTTTTAGGTGAAGGGGAATTTCTGGCTGGAGCAAATTTTGTGTATCCAATAACAGGTTTTGTTTTTCCTGTGATGTATCTTGGAGCTTCTGCCCGTTATGAGAAAAATTTAAATGTGGAATTTTTTGCAGAAACATACACTCCTTTCTGGACTTCTTCAAATTCTTTTGCAATAAAAAATGTTTTAGATTGGACTGATTGTGACTGGAATTTTAAATCTCTAAATAATTTTAAATTTGGCAGGTTGAATTTAAAATCAAATTTGAGTTTTAGCCAGAGTAAAATCAACTGGTTTGTAAGCGGGCAAAGTTATTGTCTGCTTAATGAAAATTATTGGGGAGGAAGCAGACTTAAATTTTTGTATGGTGCAGGAATTTATGGAAATGGTCAGCAGGAAAAAATCAGGCTGGATGGAAAATTGTTGTGGGGTAAAAATAGTTTTGCTTTATCTGGAATTCAGAATATTCAGGAATCAAAAAATGATGTTAGTATTTCTGCAAAAATGAATTTACACAGTGGAAAATTTTCTCATTCAATTAATGCTTCTGGAAAATTTGCTCAGGATGATTATTCTTTTAAAGGCAGTTATAAGTTGAATAAAAGCGGAACGTTAAAAATTGGTTTTGGAACCGTATGCGAAATTCAACTTAAAAGAAAAGATTTTCTGGAGGACTGGCAGGTTGCAGACTGGTGTGTAAAGAATTCATTTTTTGCAGCCTGGAAATGGATGAAATTTTCTGTGGAATTTGAGCTTCTGAATTGATTGTTATGCTGGCTGTTACATATTTGTAATGATTTCAAATGTATGTTGCAATTTTCAATTTTTTCTATTATATTCTAAAAACTATCAATCGAACTATCAATCGAACTATCAATTTTTGGGGAATATATATAATGGAAGATTTAACATTTGAAGATTTAGGACTGGACGAAATTACTCTGGCCGCAATAGAAAAGAAAGGCTTTGTAACTCCTTCGCCTATTCAGACTCTTGCCATTCCTCGATTATTGGAAGGGGACGCCAACGTTATTGCTAAGGCACGCACTGGGACTGGTAAAACTGCTGCTTTTGGGCTGCCTATTGTTCAGAAGATTCGGGAAGAAAGTGATCATGTTCGGGCAATTATTCTTGAACCAACTCGTGAACTTGCTCAGCAGACTGCTTTGGAAATGTCTTCTTTTACTACTGGAAAATTTCCCCGCAGTTGTGTTGTTTATGGTGGTGCCAGTATTGGTATGCAGATTAAAGATCTTAAACGCGGGGCAGAAATTGTTGTTGGTACTCCGGGCCGCGTTCAGGATTTAATGGAACGTGGTGTTCTTGATATCAGCCGTATTGAATATTTTATCCTTGATGAAGGGGATGAGATGCTTGATATGGGCTTTGTTGATGATATAGAAAATATTTTTGAGAAGGCCAGCAAGGATTGCCGTGTTCTTTTATTCAGTGCAACAATTCCAAAAGAAATTCTTTCTATTGCCGGAAAATTTATGGGCGAATATGAAATCGTGGAAGAAGAAGGTGTTCAGGAAGAGCCTCTTTTAATTGACCAGAAATATTGGGTTGTTAGAGAAGCAGATAAAGTTGAAGCCCTTGTGCGCCTGATTGATAAAGCTCCGAATTTTTATGGGCTTGTTTTTGTTCAGCGTAAAACTGATGCGGATTTTGTAAGTAAGCAGCTGGATGAAAAGGGTTACGAAGCGGCTGCTCTTCACGGAGATATTCCTCAGGGACAGCGTGAAAAAATTCTGGCACGGTTTAGAAGCGGCAAAACTCGTATTCTGGTTGCAACTGATGTGGCTGCCCGTGGAATTGATATCAGCGGTTTGACTCATGTTGTAAACTACGAGCTTCCTTTTGATGGTCCAACTTATGTTCACAGAATTGGTAGAACTGGTCGTGCGGGAAGTGAAGGTTTTGCAGTTACTTTTGTAAGACCGGATCAGCGCAGAAAAATGGAACATCTCCGCTATGCAATTAAAAAGAGCGCAAAGGGAGAAATGTGTGAAGGTGTTGTTCCTTCAATTGAAGAAGTTCTTGAAGCAAAAAAATCACGGCTTTTTGATGATGTTAAAATCAAACTTGGTTTAAAAGAAGAAATTCTTCCGGGTGCAGAAAAGGTTGAATCAGAAAAATTTGCTGATGAAGAAATTGTTGCTTCCGGTGTAGAAATTCCAGTTGTAGAAAAAGATGTTTTTGTTCCTTCTCTTAAAAAGGGCGATGAAATTTTTGATAAGCTTTCCCAGGAGTTGTGTGAAAATCAGGATCCTGTTCAAGTTGTAAGTGCTCTGCTGGCTTTAACTTATGGTAAAATTCTTAATAAAAAACATTATGGTAAGATTACTACTTTTGGTCAGGGAAGTTCTGCTAAGAAAAACAGTGGTGTAAAAGTTGGCTCAGATCAAATTAGAATTTATGTTCAGCTTGGATGGATGGACGGTTACAATCCTAAGAAAATTGCGGATTTCTTTGTTAAACTTCTGCATATTCAGGGTCGCCAGGTTGACAAAATTGACATGAGCGAAAAGTTCTGTCTTGTAAGTCTGCCGGTGGAAGCAGGTAAAAAAGCACTGGAACTTGCTGCAAGGGATAAGAAACTTCCTCACATGCATCAGGATATCAAGAACGGTGGAATAAAAGGCAGCGGAAGACCCCACATTGATTTTGACGGTAAACGGCAGGAACGTTATTCAGTTGCTAAAGGTGAACGAAAAGGTCGCCGTGATAGTGGCAGAAGTTTTGGTGGTAAGTCAAAAAGTGGCCGTAGAAATGATCATTCAAGAGCTAATGTTCACACACCAACAGAAAGACAAGGTAGTGCGGGGCTTTACAAAAAAAATCGCAAAAGTGATGAATACTAATTTCGTGTATAGCAACGTTAGTTAATTATTCTGCACAGGGAACGTAAGATGAGAGCCATTCAACTATTGGTTTAGTCCATTCAGTTTTGTCTTTTAATTTTTGTCCTTCTGTATAAAAATTGTTAAAGGTATTTGTGATGTGGTTTCTGATTTGCTGGGCATCCTCTGATGGTACTGTAGAATTTCGAGTGAATAAATCATCAGTAAACTGCAGAGCATCTTCCTTTGTAAAAAATTCCGGGGCAATAGTTGTCATCATGTAGAGTGCAGCAGGGATACAGTTTACACTGTGCTGTTTGATGTAAAGAACTGTGTCTGCAATATCAACTGCATGTGTATAAAGTCTCTGATTCCAGTTGAGTTTTTCTTCCTGAGAAAAATTTTCCCTCTCAAAAATCATTCTGTAAAAACTGTAAACCAAACAGATGATTGCAATGTGCAGACTGGGAACGCAGCAGTAATGAGGATCAAACATGTGGATTGTTTTGAATGGCCCAGTCTTTGTGTACTTTGGTCTCCTTGTTGTTGTAAGTGACTGTTTATACATTCGGGCAGCTTCTTTGTATGCAAGTTTTAAATAATGTAAAAATTCCCGGCAAATTTTTGTTCCGTTCCATGGGCCGTATCTTTTAATCAACATTGCAAGAGGGCTAATCCAGAAGTGAATAAAGCTCAAGTAAACGTCAACTCGTTCTGGTTCAAATGGAACTTTTTTATCAAGTGGATGATCAACGTTTTTGATTGGAATTTTGTTGAGGTGAAGTTTTCTGTTGAACTGAATCAAAAAGAAATCCCAGATGATTGTGTGCAAAGTGCTGAACATTATTCCGATTGAGTGAATGTGGAACGGAACAGTTAGCACTCCAGGAATTATGTTGAATTTGAGAATGTCTTTCTTTGCCAGTTTTTGTGCTTTTTTCTGATTTATTTGTTTTACTTTTCCGTAGCGGTATGGATTTTTTTCTCCAGTTGAGTTGAATGTTGGGTAAAATAATTTCATTTAAAAATTTCCTTTGCGTAATTTACAGTTTTCATTGCATCTTTTGCATAGAAGTCGGCACCAATTTTGTGGGCGTAATCCTGATTCAACACAGCACCGCCTACACAAATTTTGCACTTGTCTCCAACTGCTCTGCGAATTTCTCTGATAGTATCTTCCATTGCGCCAACAGTTGTAGTCATCAATGCGCTTAATCCTACCAGTTTTATTTGGTTTTTGACAACTGCATCAACTACTGTCTGGACTTCAACGTTCTTGCCAAGATCAATTACTGTGAATCCATAATTTTCAAGAAGTGCTTTTACAATGTTTTTTCCAATGTCGTGAATGTCTCCGTGAACGGTTGCAAGAATTACAGTTCCTTTGCTTTCTTCTTTTTTGCCCATTTTTTGAAGATGAGTTTTTATTTCTTTAAATGCTTCACTCACTGTGTCTGCGCTGGTTAAAAGTTGAGGAAGAAATTTTTTCCCGGTTTCAAAATCTTTTCCAACGTTGTCCAGTGCAGGAACAATGCAGCTGTCAATAATTTCTACTGGCTGATGTGTTTTTAAAAGTTCGGCTGTTAAAGAAGCAGCGTTGTCTTTAAAACCTTTTTCTATTGCGGCAATAAGTTTCCCAGCTGGTGTTGATAAATCCGGACCGTTGTTTTTTTCTTGAGTTGAATTTGAACTTACTGGAGCATTGTTCACTGGTGCAGAATTTGCGCAAGGTGCTAAAGTTCCTGTATATTTTTGAATGTAATCAAGACAGTTTTTGTCGTAGCCCATAAGTGTTCTGTATGCGTTAAAACTTTCTGTCATTGAATCACTCATTGGGTTAATGATACAGGCATCTAGTCCAGCGTACAAAGCAATTTCCAAAAATCTGCTGTTGATAATATCACGGCGTGGAAGTCCAAAAGAAATGTTTGAAACACCAAGAATAAATCTTAATCCCTGGCTTTCATATTTGGTTTTTAAAATTTGAATTGCTCTTACTGTTTCCATTGCAGCAGTCTGGTCACTGGAAACTGTCATGGTGAGAGTATCTACAAAAATGTCTCTCATAGGAATTCCAAGTGATGCACATCGGTTTATGATTTTTTCTGCAATTTGAACTCTACCTTCTGCAGTGGGAGCAATTCCGTTTTCGTCTAGACAAAGGGCAATAACACTGGCACCATATTTTTTTACTAATGGCAGAATGTTGTTCATGCTTTCTTCTTTTCCGTTTACGCTGTTTACGAGAGCCTTTCCGTTGTAGTAGCGCAGAACAGTTTCCAAGGTTGGAACATCGCCGCTGTCTATCTGAAGTGGAGTGTTAAAAGTTTTTTGCAGAGTTTTAACGGCTTTAAGCATTGTATCTTTTTCGGAAATTCCAGGAACACCAACGTTTACATCAAGAATATGTGCTCCACTGGCAATCTGATTTTCTGCTTCGTTAATTACAAAATTCATATCGCCGGCAATTAGGGCTTCACGGCATTTCTTTTTTCCTGTTGGATTGATTCGTTCTCCAATGATTACGGGTCCTGTTTCGCCGCCAACTTTTACAGTTTTGTTGTAGGAGCAGATGTATGTGTTAGAAAATTTATTGTCCAGAGTGTATTCAAGAGTTTGAACTGGTTCCTGTGCTTCCTGATTAATAAGTTGAATCATTTTGCTGATGTGTTCAGGAGTTGTACCGCAGCAACCTCCTAGTAATAATGCACCATTGTTTTTTGTCTGGAGCTGGAATCTGGCAAATTCATCGGGTGATAATTTAAACACTGTTTTGCCGTTTTCTACAGCAGGGATTCCGGCGTTAGGTTGAACCAGAACAGGAAGGTGGCTGTAACGTAAAAAATCATCTGCGAGTTTTCTGTCATCTTCAAGACCACCGCCACAGTTAAATCCTAATGCATCAACGCCCATGCTTTCTATATAAGTAACACAGGTAAGAACATCGGCTCCACTTAATGTGCGCAGGTTTTCCTGGAATGTTACGCTGGCAACAACTGGCAGTTTTGTATTTTCTTTGATTGCAAAAACAGCCGCTTTGATTTCGTAAAGGTCTGCCATAGTTTCTACAAGTGCAAAATCGGCACCAGCTTCTTCTGCGGCAATTGCAATTTCTTTGTAGCTTTCGTAGGCCTGGTCAAAAGTTAACGAACCCATTGGCTCCATCAATTTACCGTTCTGACTTAAATCCCAGGCAACAAAATGTTCTGTGTTTTTGCCGCTGGTACTTTCATACTCACTGATTGCATTTTTTGCAATTTGAATTGATTTTTTTACAATGGATTTAGCTTTGTCTATGTCTCCGATTTTAACTGGATTTGCTCCAAAGGAATTTGTTGTTATAACGTTTACGCCGGCTTTTAAATATTCAGTGTGGATGTTTTTTATTAATTCTGAATTTGTAAAATTTAAATCTTCCGGGATTTCAAATTTGATGGTGCAGTTTTTTTGAATCATTGTTCCCATACCGCCATCAAAGAATAAGGTTCTTGCAAAATCCATGTTTAGTTCCTTTAATTGTAAGAATCGATTTTGATCTGCTCGTGTTCTGAAATCAATTTCTGAATTCAAGCATATTTCTGAAAGTTGACAACAATAAATTATATCAGATATACTTCAATTATTAAAGTGAAGCAAAATGTAATGGGGGGCTGACCTATAAGTTCTGTCATGCTGAACTAGTTTCAGCATCTACGCTATATTTAGTGATAAGATTCCGAATCAAGTTCGGAATGACACAATGATTCATACTTATTAGACAGACCCTTTTATGGGAGAAAATTATGGGAAGTATTTTTAAATTTAACGGTGGTAAGGAAGATAAACCAACTGAAAATAAAATTCAGGCGTTTAATGAATGGGAACGGAGAATTGGAAAAATTGCCCGCAACAAAACAATCTGCGAAACAAGTGTAATTCTGTTTGGCCAAAAAAATGAAAAAGACGAAGTGATTTATGGAATCTTAACCGGCTCAGAAGGAATTATTGCAATTTCAGAAAAAAAACTTCTGGATGAATATCAGATTGAAGAATAATTTATCTGGAAGCTTCCACAATTGAATTTATATTCTGCAGAATGTGGGAGGCAACCCAGGATTTATTCATTGTGTAAATGTGGATTCCTCTTACACCGTTAGAAATCAAATCAATTATCTGATCGGTTGCATAAGCAATTCCGGCTTGTTTCATGGCTTCCGGTTTGTCTGCAAATTTGTCGCAGATGGCAAGAAGCTTTGGTGGAACAAATGCGTTTGAAAGTCTCACCATTTTTTCTACCTGTGCACTGTTTGTGATAGGCATAATTCCAGCCATAACAGGAACATGAATTCCTTTGCTTTCCATTCTGTATAAGAAGCTGTAAAGCATGTTGTTGTCAAATATCATTTGTGTTGTAAGAAAATCAACTCCTACATCTACTTTGTATTTAAGATTGTCCAGATCTTCTTCCCGGTTTGCACTTTCTGGATGACCTTCTGGGTAGCATGCTCCACCAACGCAAAAATCATTTTCTTTTAAAATTTTAACAAGATCGCTGGCATGTTCAAGCCCTGGAATAGTAGCTTCTTCTTTTGTTTTGCCGGCAGGAATGTCTCCCCGTAATGCAAGCACGTTTTGAATGTCTGCAGATTTGAGTTTTTGAATTACGTTTTGAATTTGATTTTTATCTGAGCCAACGCATGTTAAATGAGCAAGAGCAGTTGTTCCGCATTTTTGAATTTGTTCTGCAATATCAACTGTGTTTGCCTGAGTTGTTCCACCGGCTCCATAAGTGATAGATATAAAATCCGGTTTAAAAGATGATAACTCTTTTGCGGTGTTAAGAACAGTTTCAAAATTGGATTGAACTTTTGGCGGGAAAACTTCAAAGCTCAACGTAACTTTTTTTTCTTTTAATATATCTGCAATTTTCATGTTGAGTAGTTTAGTTGATTTTTTGCAATTGGTCAAATAAAAAATAAGAGAATTATATTTGTTGATTTGTAAAGCTCAAAGTGATAAAATTGAATTATGTGGGGAAAAGCGTATTTTCATTTGCCGGGGCTTTTTGAATTTTATGAGCTGTATCAGAAATTTCTTCCATTGTTTTTTGAACACCGCAACTGGTTTTATGAATGGGCAGAAATTGGTTCGATTTATGGTGCACCGGCAGACTGTATCTGGGGCGGCGGAAGAGTTGGCTTTGGACAGAACGGTCTGGAAAAATCAATTCTTGAATATGTAAAAAAGAATTATCCCCAATATCAACTGATTTCAAGTACAACAAAAGTTTTGCTGGAAGAAAAAGAATTAGTAAAAGAACTGCAGCGTCCGGAATTTAATTTTGTTGTTCCTGATTTTCGTTTTAATCCTAGGCTTGATTTTTTTAGTTCACTTCCATTACACTTAAAGAAGAAAGTTGAATTTCTTTGCAATGAGTGCTGCTGGTTTGAGTGCAGTAGCCGCAAAGAGTGTTACCAGAATGTGAGCAGGAAAGTTCTTGGAATTGAATTTGAAGATTATCAATGTAAATCACCTTTTTCATCAGAGGGATATAAATTTTCACGGGCAATGGAAAACCCGGGATTTATTGGAATTCATAAAATTAAAAATGTATATTTGCCTATGGGGTTTAATCAATTTAAAATAGAAGGAAGAAGTCTGGGCAGTGCAATTGTTCTTGAATTTCTTCTATATTATTTAACTAAACCGAAATTTCAACTGGAGGTTAGAGAACAAATTTATCTTGATAATTCACTTGATTTGTTCTAAAAAAAAATGTGGTTTTTATTTGCAATCGGATCGGCTGTGTTTGCAGCTCTTACTTCTATTCTTGCCAAAATCGGAATCAGTGGTGTTAATTCAACTTTGGCAACTGCAATCAGAACTGTTGTTGTGGTTGGCATGAGCTGGCTTATGGTTTTTATTACTCAGTCTCAGAAAGGTATTGGAAACATTTCTCCAAAGAGCTGGCTGTTTTTGATTCTTTCTGGTCTTGCAACCGGTGGCTCCTGGCTCTGCTATTATAAGGCCCTTCAGATTGGAGAGGCCAGCAAAGTTGTGCCTGTTGATAAATTGAGCGTTGTTTTGACTTTAATTCTGGCGTTTATTTTTCTGCATGAAAGTTTTACCTGGAAAAGTGCTGTGGGATGTCTGCTTATTACAACCGGTACAATTTTTATGGTCTTGTAATGGCTTTAGGTCGAAGGGGCTTTCAATACGACACGAACGGGCTTTCAATGTTGAAAACTCACAAAAAAAATGTTATAATACTTTCTGACGTTTTTGTCATATTCTAACATTGGGGTTTTTTAAAAAATGGAAAACATCGAAACAATTTTAAATTCTATTGATGACGTTGTTTGGGGAATTCCAACTATCGTTCTCATTCTTGCAACTGGTCTTATTTTGACTTTTGCTGCTCGTGGCATCCAGTTTACAAAATTTGGGCGTGCATTCAAATCAATCTTCAAGAAAAATGAAGGTGCCGGTGAACTTTCTGGTTTTGCCGCTCTCTGTACTGCTTTGTCTGCAACAATCGGTACTGGTAACATCGTTGGTGTTGCAACTGCAATTGCTGCCGGTGGTCCTGGTGCTCTTTTCTGGATGTGGCTTGCTGCTATTCTTGGTACAGCTACAAAATTTGCAGAATGTATGCTTTCTATTAAATACCGTGAAATAAAAGAAGACGGTTCTGTTCTTGGTGGTCCTTTCTATACAATCGAAAAAGGTATGGGTAAAAAATGGAAGTGGCTTGCTGTTCTTTTTGCAATTTTTGGTACTCTTGCCGGTCTTCTTGGTATTGGTACAATGACTCAGATTAACGGTATTACTTCTGCTGCTAATACTGCATTTGATCCAAACAATACTCATATTGCATTTACACTTTTTGGAAATGAATATACTTGGGCAACAGTTATTTCTGGTATTATCGTTACAATTTGTGTTGCACTTGTAGTTCTTGGTGGTCTTAAACGTATTTCTAAAGTTGCAGAAAAAATCGTTCCTGCTATGGCAATTATTTATGTTTTCCTTGGACTTTCAATTATCATTATGAACGCAACAAAAATTCCTGCAGCATTTACCCTTATCTTTAAAGGTGCATTTGGTTTCCAGGCAATAGCTGGTGGTGCAGCTGGTTTTGTTATGAAACAGGTAACTGAAGCAATGCAGAAAGGTATTGCCCGTGGTATCTTCTCTAATGAAGCAGGTCTTGGTTCTGCTCCAATCGCTGCAGCTCCAGTAAAAACAGAAGAACCAGTTGAACAGGGCCTGGTTAACATGACAGGAACAATCATTGATACTCTCATCATCTGTACAATGACTGGTCTTGCAATTGTTATTGGCGGTATGGAAGGTGGTCTCTGGTCTAACCCACAGGATCTGAAAGGTGTTGCTCTTACAGCTTACTCTTTCAATAAAGTACTTGGCGGTGACGGACACAGTGTTCAGTTCCTCCTTATGATGTGTCTTGCATTCTTTGCATTTACAACAATTCTTGGCTGGGACTATTACTCAGAAAAATGTCTTGAATATCTTTCTAACGGTAATATGAAACTTGTTAAAGTTTTCCGCTGGATTTACATTATTGCAGTTGCAATTGGACCTTACTTTACTGTTAATGCTGTATTCACAATTGCAGATATCTTTAACGGACTTATGGCAATTCCAAACTGTATTTCACTTATTGCACTTTGTGGCATTGTAAATAAAATGACAAAAGAATATTTTAATAAATATCCAAAACTTTAGTCTGAACAGTGAAGTGGGGCTGTCCAATAAGTCCTGTCATGCTGAATTTATTTCAGCATCTACACTATATATAGTGTTTAAGATTCTGAATCAGGTTCAGAATGACAGAGGCTTAATTCTTTTGGGACAGCCCCTTTTTTTTATGGAGCAGAAAATGAATTTTTAAAAAAAAATTAAAAGGGAATAAAAATGTTAGAAACAAAATTTATTACACAGGAAATGCCTGCAGCTGGCGACACTGTTTTGGTAGGTCTTAGCGGCGGTGTTGATTCAACTCTTACTGCCATCCTTTTAAAAAATCGGGGCTGTAAAGTTATTGGTGTAACAATGAGCATGTGGGACGGAACTGTTATTAAGCAGAAAGAAGGCAGCAAAAAACAGAAGATGAAGGAAGCCTGTTTTGGTCCTGCAGAACAAACTAATATTGCTGAATGCAAAAAATTTTGTAAAGAAAATCAAATTGAATATTATGTTGTTGACGTAAAAGAGAATTATAAAAAACTTGTTCTTGAATATTACAAAAATGAATATAGAAGGGGAAGAACACCTAACCCTTGTGTTATCTGCAACAGCAAAATAAAATTTGGAGCACTGCTTGAAGGAGCCGCAAAACTTGGAATTCAATACGACTACTTTTGCACTGGTCATTATGCAAAAATTGTTCGCCCTCAAACTGGTGTCTTTGGCAGTGATGTAAGACCTTTTATGGTTAGCGGTGCAACTGATGTTACAAAAGATCAGACATATTTTTTAAATCGCATTCCATCTGAGATTCTCCAGAAAGTTAGGTTCCCTCTTGCAGAAATGCAGAAATCCCAGGTGTTTGAAATTGCAAGAGAAAATAATCTGGCGGCTGCAAACAGAGAAGAAAGTCAGGATTTTGTTGGCGAAGAATATCGTGATGCACTTTTTGCAGATAAGAAAAGTGTTCCGGGGGATATAATTGATCTTGACGGAAAAGTTTTAGGAAAGCATAAAGGTATTGAATATTATACAATTGGCCAGCGGAGAGGACTGGGTGTGGCTTCAACTGAACCTCTCTACGTTCATTCAATTGATCCAGTAAAAAATCTTGTTGTGCTGGCAAGAAATGATGAATTAAATTCCATTGGGTTAATCGCCGATGATTTTGTCTGGCCAGGAAATGTTGAACCAAAAGAGGAGATTGAATGTCTTGTAAAAATTCGGCTTGCCAGTAGACCTGTTCTGTGCAAAGTTTCCAGATATATTCCTGTTGATGGAGACCCTCCGTTTATTGGTGATCCATGGCTAATAAAATTCCAAAGTCCTCAGAGAGCAGTTGCATGCGGCCAAAGTGCTGTTCTTTACAAAGATAATGTGATTATTGGCGGCGGGTTTATTTCTAAGTCAATTCCTGAATAAAAAAAGTTCTGGATATTTGATTAATTTTGCAGACCTTATTTAATTGCAGCAGATTAATGTTCCATTCGCCAGGCAATTGTTCGCTTTAAGTAATCAATGTAATTTTTGTCGCGGCACATATTTTTTCCTTCAACATCGCTGAGTTTTGCAACGGAGCTTCCATTAACCTCAACAACTTTAAGCACCTGGTTCATGTGTTTAATGTTTGTATCGGCTACAACATAAGTTCCAATTCCAAAAGCCACTTTAACTCTTCCGTTGAATGTGGTGTAAAGCTTGTGGGCCCGGTCAAAATCAAGTCCGTCGCTGAACAAAAGAGTTTTATTTTTTGGATCGATGTCCAGTTTCTCGTAGTGTTTGATCATTTTTTCGGCCCATTCATAAGGATCTCCGCTGTCATGTCTTACTCCGTCAAAAAGTTTTGCATTGATTTTGTCAAAGTCTTTGAGGAATACATCTGTTCCGATGCAGTCTGTAAGATATGTTCCATTTTCTGTTCCAAATTCTTTGTGCCATGCATCCATTACAAATTTGTTGGAATAAGCAGGATTTCTTTCCGGGTAGCCTTGCCCAATGCTTTGAATAAGTTCGTGAGCCATTGTTCCAACTGGTTTGATTTTATATTTCATGGCAAGTTCCATGTTGCTTGTTCCAACAAAAATTGTGTCTTTTGGAAAATTTGATTTTGACTGAACATACATGGAAATAATTTTGTCAAATGATTTTTTGCTAAAACGGCGGCGTGTTCCAAAGTCACTCCATGGACCGAGTTTCCATTCTCCGTTAATAAGTTTTTGTATCTTGATTTCTGTTCGTCTGTATAGTTCTTCTTCTGCATCCTTGTACTCATTTTGGGAGAGTGCCATTTTGAACCAAACTTCACTGATGATTGCCATTGTTGGAGTTTCGCACCATGTTGTAAGATATTGTGGGCCTTTTATTACAACGCTAATCTGGTCTTCAACTAATTTAATATCGTACCAGTCGAACTGTGGCTGATATATGCTTAAAAAAGTAAGGTAAGTGTGTCCTAACCATGGGCAGGCTTTATCCAGCCATTCTAATTCATTTTTTTTGAATTTAAGACTGCAAAAATGTTTTACCTGTTCTTTGATTTCATCAACCATTTCCTGTGTAAACTTTCTTGTTGCAGCATCACGGTTTTTGTATTCCCATTCAACATTAGCATCAGCAAACTGATTGAGTAAAACTTTGTCCATATTAGCTTTGTAAAGATCGTTATCTAGTAAACTTGTAATTATTGGTTCTAATTTCATTGAAAACTCCAGACAATTATTTATTAAATTATAATTTGTTTGGAGAAATAATTCAATAAACAATTATTTAAGGGATTTACAAAGTAGTGCAGAGTCTTTAAAAATTTTCCCCTGCAAAAATCAGGATTATTTTGATATTCAATTTCAGGGGAAGAACTGCTTTTGAAATATTAAAAAATGTATAAAAATTCTGGTATTATTAGTGTAGCAGATTTTGGTATAATTTGATATAATCAGATTAAAATGATTACCTGCGACTTTTCTAAGAGAAAAAATCAGACTTTGTCTCAATATTTATATTCGCAAATTAAAGAACAAATTCTCATGGGGCAATTAATTCCCAATCAGCGGCTGCCAAGCAAACGTTCTTTGGCGGATCACCTGGGAATAAGTGTTATAACAGTTCAAGGGGCTTATCAAAATTTAATTGATGAAGGATTTATTTACTCAATAGAAAAAAGTGGATTTTTTGTAGAAGATATTCATCAGCCCGGTAAAAAAAATAAAGAAGAAAAAATAAAAAAACAGAGCGTTAAAAAAACTCAAAAAAATATTATCGGTGATTTTACGCAGAATGCAATCGGGTATGAAAAATTTCCATTTAAAACCTGGGCTAAAGTTTCTAAACAGGTTTTGCAGAAATACAATTATGAGCTTCTTGCTCCCGGTCCCTCTTCTGGAAATTTAATTTTGCGTCAGACTATTGCTGATTACTTAAAAAATTATCGCAACATGAACGTTGATTCATCACAGATAGTTATTGGTGCCGGTTCTGAGTTACTTTATAATTTTATTGTACTGATGCTGGGAAGCAATAAAATTTATGGAGTAGAAAATCCTGGTTATAAAAAAACTCAGAAAATTTTTAGTACTCTTGGTGCAGAATGTATTCCAATTGATATTGATGAAAATGGAATGAGTTGCAGTAAACTGGAAATGTCTTGTGCTCAAGTTATTCATATTACTCCATCTCATCATTTTCCAACTGGAATTGTGATGCCTGTTAAACGGCGTTTTGAACTTTTATCATGGGCTGCTCAAAAAAAAGACAGATACATTATAGAAGATGATTATGACAGTGAATTTAGATTTAGTGGAAAACCTCTGGAACCAATGTTCAATTCCGATTTGAATTCTAGAGTAATCTATTTGAACACTTTTTCTAAAACATTATCACCTGCATTCCGAATTAGTTACATGGTGCTTCCAGAAAAGCTTGTTGAAGTGTTTAAGAATAAATTTGAATTTTATTCATGTACTGTTAGCGCTGTTGAGCAGTTAACTGTTGCTGAATTTATTAAACAGGAATATTTTTCTAAACACATTAACAGAATGAGAAATTATTATCGCTCTTTGCGAAATAATTTGATAACAAACATCAGAAATAGTCAGCTAAAAAACAGAATTACAATTAAAGAAGAAAATTCTGGTCTGCATTTTTTGATGATTGTTAAAACAACAAAATCAGTTAAACAAATAAAGAATGAAATTCAGAAAAGTCGTCTCAAAATAAATTTGCTTGATGATTATTATTTTGGAAAACCGCCGGAAAATGAAAATGCTTTTGTAATCAATTATTCCGGTATTAGAGAACAGGATATTTCAAAAATAATAAACGCCTTCCAGAAAATTTTTTAGCCCTGGAAAAATTAAATGCTTTCTGCAGATTTTTCGTATTCGTCTAGTCTTCTCAACTTTGCTTCGTCAATTTTGCAGAAAAGATTTTTTTCTTGAGTGGGAATTACAAGTCCTTTTGGTCCATTTTTTGCACGGCGAAGATATTTAACTTGTGTGTAATATAAGTCGGCGCTTCCGTTTTTTCTGGCTTTGGAATGATAGATTGCAAGATTTCCAGCGTATAATAGAATTTCCAGAGGAATTGATTTGTTCTTCTGGCATTTTACAAAAACATAACCACCGGCATAATCTCTAGCGTGAAGCCACATATCGCTTCCTTTTACTGTATGACGCAAAAGTTCATCGTTTTCGTTTGCAGTTCTTCCTACAATTATTGTCCAGCCGTCTATTTCGTAATGTAGACCGGGATGAGCTTTTTCTATTTTTTGTTTTGGTGTTGTATCATGTCTTAGAAGTTGTTCCATTTTAAGAACGTTTGTCTGAGAAATAATTTTCTGGTATTCCAGTTCAAGTTCCTTCAATTTATTCTGGGCCATCTGAATGTCATGGGCAAGTGCTTCTGTTCCGCTTACGGCTTTCTTGTACTGGTTGTAGTAAATCTGTGCGTTTTCGTGAATGCTTTTTGAACTGTCTATTCTGATGTGAACAGGTTTTCCATCTTCGTAATCGATGCAGTCAATAGAATTACCATTTGCTTCTGCTCCAAAGGCAAGAATTAAATCGCCGGTGTGCTTTAATTTTTGAGCATTTGAAAATTCTTTTTGCTTTGACTCAAGATTCTGGAGAGCAGAAATCATTTTGCTTTTTTTAACACTGTACCATTTTTTTGCCTGTTCTAATAAATTTTCCCGGCTAAGGTTTGATGCGGATTCTGAATAGTATTTTTCGATTTTTTCGTTAAAGCTAAGTTGTTCCTTTTGGTTGTTTGAATCATTAAAATTAAAATCAGCAAAGTTACGGATGGGAAATTTTTCTTCTGCAATTTTTCTATCGTCTTCTGTTAATGTTTTTTCTTCCGGTTTAAAAAATCCACCAGTGACTTCATTTTTTTTAGGCCGGCGGAACATACAGTCTAAAATATTTCCGTCAGAATCAGTTAAAATAACATTTGCTGCCCCTGACCAAAGTCTTGCATAAAGAATAAAATTTTCGTCACCATTTTCGCCGTGATGTCCTAATTCAATTTTTACAATTCTGTCTAATCCCAGCTGCTTGATGGAATTGATTCTTGAACCTAAAATGCGGCTTTTTAAAAATTCATTGAACCGTAACGGCTTTTCGTTTTTGGGTACTTTTTTTGTAATCAAATTAATTCTGCAGCTTTGTGCACCGGTGCAGATTAAAACTGTTTTTGAAACCCCGCAGCTAAAAGCTCTAAAAGTAATTGTATCAAATGTTGGCTGAATAATTTCCTGAATAAAAAAGCCTTCCAGATTTATTTCGTTTAAAATTAAATTTAATTCATTACAGTTAAGTGACATATTTCTAGTTTATCACAAGTGGAATTTTTTTTGTAGTGATGATATAATTATTTTTAAAATGATTAAAGCAAGTGGTGCACAGATTATTACTCATATTCTCAAATTAGAAGGAATCACAACTGTAGCAGGAATTCCTGGTGGTTCAATTTTGCCTTTGTATAATGAATTGAATAAGAGTCAGATAAAACATGTGCTTGTTCGCCATGAACAGAGTGCAGGATTTGTTGCCCAGGGGATGGCTCGATCTACAGGAAAGTGTGCCGTCTGTTTTGCAACAAGTGGTCCTGGGGCGATGAATCTTCTTACTTCAATTGCCGATGCAAGAGCAGACAGTGTTCCTGTTGTTGCTATCACTGGTCAGGTTTCTACATCATTAATCGGGACAGATGCTTTTCAGGAAGTTGATACTTTTGGATTAAGTTTTCCAATTACAAAATATTCTGTAATGGTTAAAGACGCTCTGGAGCTTTTAACTGTTTTGCCGGAAGCTTTTAATATTGCCGTAAGTGGTAGACCTGGACCAGTTTTAATTGATGTTCCAGTTGATGTTCAGAATCAGGTTGTTAAATTTGATGAATGGCCCGATATTAAAGAACTTCACCAGATTAAGAAAAGTGATTTTGCCCGTCGTTTCTGTTCTCCTGTAAGTGAATTAAAATCAACACTTCCTGCAATTTCTAAAATGCTTTTGAGTAACTCAAAAAGTGTGCTTTATATTGGTGGCGGTTGTAATTCACCAGAAGGTGCAAAAGCGGTAAAGGAATTTCTTAGTGTATACAATTGCCCGGTTGTGCATTCAATGATGGCAATTGGCGTTGTTCCAAAAGAATGTCCCAACAATTTTGGAATGGTTGGAATTCACGGAAAGGAAGAAGCAAATAATCTTTTAAATCAGGCTCAATTGATTTTTGCCTGTGGTGTAAGATTTGACGAACGTGCTCTTGGACGAATTAAATTTGATAAAAATAAAAAATTGATTCATCTTGATTTAGATGCCGCTGAAGTAAATAAAATTATAGAAAGTACATTAAGCTGTGTTGGTGAAGTAGAAAGTCTTCTTCCTGCAATAACAGAAAAAATAAGGGAAGATATTTTAAAACACACAGAAGGTATTTCTGAATATCATAATTATTTTATTTTAAAAAATGGGTTAAAGAAAAATGAAGAATTGATTTATTCAAAAGTGCCAATGTTTTTAAAGAAAACAAATTTTATAAAACCTCAGAAATTTATAAATCAATTTTTTGGAAAATCCAACGATTACATTTTTACAACAGATGTTGGTCAGCATCAGTTATGGGCCACAAACTATTGCAATGTTGAATCCACAAGAAAATTTTTAACCAGCGGAAGTTTGGGGACTATGGGATTTGGTTTGCCTGCAGCCATTGGTGCGTCTATTGCAAATCCTTCAAAAAAAATTATATGCCTCAGTGGTGACGGAAGTATTATGATGAATATTCAGGAGCTATCACTTCTAAATGAACTTAACCTGAATGTTACTGTCATTGTTTTTAAGAACGGAACATTAGGACTTGTTAAGCAGCAGCAGGATCAGTTTTTTAAAAAGAATCATAGTGCCAGTATTTTTGAAAGCGATGTAAATCTTGAGCAGATTGCAAAAGGTTTTGGATTAGATTCATTTACGTTGAATGATATTCCGCAGGAAATGTGGGAAGAAAAAATAAACCAGAAGGGGCCTCATTTTGCAGTAGTGAATATTCACCAAGACGAGGAAGTTCAGACCTGGTTTTAATAATTTAAAATTATTGTAAAAAAAAAGGGGCTGTCCCAATAGTATTTGTCATGCTGAACCTGATTCAGCATGACGCTATGCTACTAATTTGTTGGACAGCCCTTTTTATTATTCCCAACCGAATGTTGCTGGCGGTTTATTTGTGGCGTCAAAGTAAAGTGCGTCAACAAATGGAAGTTCAGCAATTTTTCTTACGATTGAATTAAGCAATTCTTCCGGCCACCATGCAAATCGAGCAGTCATAACATCTTCTGAACAGACTGGACGCAAAACAAATGAAGCATGGTCGCTGCATGAAGCGTATGGCAGATCAATTGTGAGGTGCTGGAAAATTTTATTGTACCAGCCAGTTTTGTGTAGTTCTGTTAATACAATGTTGTCTACTTCTCTAAGCTGGTCAAGTCTGTCTTTTGTACAGTATCCTTTCTGAAGTTTTAAATCTTCATTATTTAGATATGGTTTTTGGTATAATTTAAAAACAGTTCTGTTTAAATATTTTGCAGCATTTGTAATTGTGCTGGAACAAGATTCAACTTTATCGTGTTTGCCAGGCATGTGGTAAAAACCATTTGAATCTTTTGCAAATTCAAGACATGCTGGGAAACGGTAAGTTCTAAAATCACCCTGAACGCCAACGCTTTTTACAGGAAGCACTGTTCGTTTCATATCGGCACTACAGTGAGGACAGAACATATCAAGTTGGATTTTATCAAGTTCAGCCTGAGCAAGTTCTAACTCATTTTTATCTGAATCACTTAATTCACCTTCTGAACATAACACGTTAATTGAAAGCCCTGGACCTGGGAATGGGTGGCGCATAACAAGTTCATCTTCCAGACCAAGCATTTTACCTATTGCACGAACTTCATCTTTGTATAAATCTTTGAGAGGTTCAATAATCAAACCTTTTTGAATAAGTTTCTGAATTCCGTCCACACGGTTGTGATGAGTTTTTATTGTGTTGGAATTTTTTGTTCCGCCACTTTCGATAATATCCGGATACAAAGTGCCCTGGGCAAGCATCCACTGGTTTTCATCAAACTTCTGTTCTGCAACAAATGCATCACGAACAGTAATAAAATTTTCACCAACGCTCATTCGCTTTTTCTGAGGATCAACAAGGCCTGCAATTTTTCCAAGGAAACTTTCGCTGGCATCTTTTGTGATGAAATTTGTAAATCCGTGTTTGTGATAAGCTTCTGTAACATTTGCACTTTCGTTCTTGCGCATAAATCCATTGTCTATGTGCAAGCCTAAAACTCTGTCCTGGCCAAGAGCTTTGTTCAGAAGAGCAAATGCAACTGTGCTGTCTACACCGCCACTTAAAAAGAGAAGAATGTTTTTGTCGCCGTCTTCTTTGTGAGCATCTTTTTTGATGTTTTCTATAATAGTTGCAAGAACAGTTTCCTGATCCCAGTTTTTTTCCATTCCGCAGAAGCTTGCAAAATTCTGGAAAATCTGATTTCCGCATGGAGTATCTTTTACTTCACAATGGCACTGTAAACTGAATCTCTTTTTTGCAAGATTCTGTGTAGCGGCATAAGGGCAATCTTTTGTTGAACCTACAACTTCAAATCCTTCACCCATTTCCAGAACTCCATCCTGGTGACTCATCCAAACCTGCTGTGTTGGTTCAATACCTTCAAAGAGGGGGCATTTTACCTGACTGTTCAAATTCAATGTTGCAAAACCAAATTCACCAACTTCTGCTTTGCCTACTTTTCCATTGTATCCCATTTGAACAATGTAGTGACCATAGCAGAGGCCAAGAATAGGAATGTCCAGGTCTAAGATTTTGCTGTTGAATTCAGGAACTTTTTCGTCATAAACGCTTGATGGTCCGCCACTAAAAACAATTCCTTTTGCATCTTTAAAAACATCAAGTTCTGTAGATGGCAATGCAATTTCGGAATAATATCCCAGCATGCGGAATCGTTTTGCAATAAGGTGAGCGTACTGACTTCCAAAATCCAGTACAACAATTTTTGAACGTGCCATATTTTTCTCCGTTACAGTTTATAATTTCTTGGTGAATGCTTTTTTTATTTGTTCACCTAAATTGTTATCTTTGCTGTTTAATTGTTTGTTGTGTTCTATAGTTGAATCCTGATCAAATATTTTTGCAAAGTATTCACTGATTTGTGATAATGCTTTCTGATTTGATTCCTGATTTTTTTCGAGGTGGCTTAAAAATGCTTCGGAAGGAACTCTAATGAGTGTTACATCTGTGGCGGCTATTGCGTCTTCGTTCCTCTGTTCATTCAACAGACATGCCTCTTCACCAAAAAATCCTCCCCGTTCAACAAAGGTGAAAATATTTTTGTGAATAACTTCAACTGTTCCATTTACAACATAGAATGCATCTATATCCTGATCGCCGTTTCTGTAAATGTAATTTCCTTCTGAATATTTTATGACTTTATCATTCTTTTTTAAGAAGTAGTCTGGCTTCATAAAAAGTTTGCGCTTAAGTTTTGCTCCAAACTGTTTTTTGTCTGAGCCTGGCAAAGTGTATAATTCACCAAGGAGAAGTTCGTCAAAAAATTGAACTACAAAAATCAACTGGGCAAAGAAAAGGTAAAGGCTAAAGAACATGAATACTTCAAGGAGTAAAACAATAATGTTGCTCATAACTCCGTAAACCATATTGTAGCGGCTTACATTTGTAAAAAGCTTCATAATTTTAAGAACTGCCCAGAATATTGCGGTAAGCCCACCGGAACTTAATAGACAGAGTGTCCATTTTGGTTTAGAAAAACTCATTGCCCGGTAACTGATTGCAACAATAAAAAACATGGCGGCCAGTGGAACAATTGTTGCAAGATTTAATGCATCGATTTTAGCAAGCAAAGGTAACCGCTGAATAATGTTCTCAAAAAAAGGAGCATGTTGAATACTTTTAAAAAATAAAACAGCTGCAATTGTAATAGTTGTAGCAAGAACAAAAACTGCTTCTCCAACAAAAACAAATACCTGGCTAATAACCGGACGCTGTTTAATTCGGGTTTTAAAAATTGCTTGTAAACTGATTACAAGACTGGCAAAAAATCGGCGGGCCATCCAGAAGATAGCAAAACCAAGACCAATTTCAAATGCAGAAATTCCTTTTACGCTGATAACACTTTGGATTATTCTGTCTAAGTCCAGTGTTTCTGAGAAAATTGCTACCTGCTGCAAAAGTGCTTTAATTGTGTCGCCGCTGGTGTGCAGGATTCGAATTAAAACTGTAAGAATCATCATTACAACTGGAATAAAACTGAACAAAAATCCGAATGCACATGCACTTGCGTGACTTACAAGATTATTTGAGAAGTAAAAATTGGTTGTTAAAAAGACTGTCTGCCCAAAAGTCCGAATTCCCAGACCAGTGAACGACAGTCTCCTTTTGGGTTGTTGCTCCCTTTTTTTGTTTTCTGCCAAGTTTAGTTATTCCTAGAAATCAGCAAGTTTTGGAGCACGTGGGTAAGGAATAACATCCCGGATATTTTCCATACCAGTTACGTAACGGATAAGGCGTTCAAATCCCATTCCAAATCCAGAATGAGGTACAGTTCCAAATTTGCGGAGATTCATGTACCAGTCGTAAACGCTTTCGTCCATTCCACGAGCTTTGATTTCTGCCATAAGCTTGTGGTAGTCAGACTCACGTTCTGAGCCGCCGTTAAGTTCTCCAATACCAGGAACAAGAACGTCACATGCACGTACAGTTTTTCCGTCTGGGTTTTGTTTCATGTAGAATGATTTGATTTCTTTTGGATAGTCATAAACCATTACAGGACATTTGAAAATCTGTTCTGTAAGATATCGTTCATGTTCTGTTGCAATGTCGCAGCCCCAGTATGGTTTAAATTCAAATTTGTCTGCATGTTTTTCCAGTTCTTTAATTGCATCTGTGTAAGAAATGCGTACAAATTTTGAATTAGCAACTGCTTCAAGCTGAGCAATAAGCCCTGGCTGAATGCGTTTGTCAAAGAATTCCAAATCCTGGCGGCATTTTGTAAGAGCCCAGTTAAGAAGATATTTTACAAAGTCTTCCTGCAAGTCCATGTCATCATCAAGATCAAAGAAAGCCATTTCCGGTTCAATCATCCAGAATTCTGCAAGGTGGCGAGGAGTGTTAGAATTTTCTGCCCGGAAAGTTGGCCCGAATGTATAAACTCGGCTTAATGCTGTTGCAAGAGTTTCTGCTTCAAGCTGACCGCTAACTGTAAGACTTGCTTTCTTTCCAAAGAAGTCTTTATTGTAGTCAACCAGTTTGTATGCATCTTCTGGTTTCATGCCCTTTGCACCGGCTTCTACACCTTTCTGTGCAATTTTTTCCAGACTCAAGGTTGTTACCTGGAACATTTCGCCGGCACCTTCACAGTCTGAGCAAGTGATTTCCGGAGTGTTGATATACTGGAAGCCTCTTTCCTGGAAGAAACTGTGAACTGCAAATGCCATCTGGTTGCGGACTCGGTAAACTGCACCGAATGTATTTGTTCTTGCACGGAGATATGCGTTTTCACGGAGATATTCCATACTCATCTTATTTTTCTGCAATGGATATTCATCCGGATTACAGGTTCCCAAAACTTCAAGAGTAACAAGTGTAACTTCTACAGCTTGTCCACTGGCAGGGGAAGGAATAATAAGTCCAGTTGCTTTAACAGAAGCCCCAGTGTTGATTTTTGCAAGTTCACTGTTAATTGCTTCCAGGTTTGCGCCTTCTGCAGGTGCGTTTCTATCAAATGTGAGCTGGATATTTGCAAAACAGGAACCGTCATTTACCTGAACAAAAACTAAATTTTTTGAGTCACGCATTGTGCGTACCCAACCACAAACAGTAACCATTCTACCGTCTGGAGATGAAGTCAATAAATCTTTAATTAATACTGGTACCATAATAAGTTGATTATATAATTTTGGGTGATTTTTTACAATATATTAAATATGAAGCATATATTAAATATGCAGCACTGTCTTATATTTTAAGTTGAATTATTGCAAAGGTTTAAAAATAAAAAACCCAGGTACAAGACCCGGGAATTAATTAGCTGACAATTAGTAAGAAGATTTGTTGCTGTGATTCTTCTTCATAAGTTTACGCTGCATAGTTTTGTTCTTACGATTAAGAATTGTAGATGGTTTTTCGTAGTATTCGCGTTTTTTGTATTCGCGGATGATACCTTCTTTTTCAACCATTCTCTTGAAACGTTTGATTGCCTTTTCAAGATTTTCGTTTTCGTCAACGTGGATTGTAGCCAATTATTTTCACCATCCTTTCCTCCGAAATATCAGAGGGACTTCTATTATGAAAAATTTACAGAAAAGTGTCAAGTACAGAAATCCAAAGTGCAAAATAATTAGCTAATATAGAAAAAAGTTTATTAAAAATAAAAAAATACCCTAAAACCAGTGGAAAATTATTGAAGAATTATGCAGAATTTTCTAAAATATCAAAATGTAAAAAGCTTTGGGACTTATGAGAAATTGGAATATGTGCAAAAGAAAAGTTGAATTTATTCTTCCTGTAATTTTAATTTTCTCTGCAATTCTGCAAATTTCCTGTGCCACCACAAAAAATCTTGGGCAGGAAACAGAGTGTGAAAATTCAACTTTAATATCAACTTTTAACTCCTGCCAATATGGTCAGTATTTTTTGCAGGAAATTGATTTGTCCAGCAATAATTTAGAACTTGTTGCCACTCATAAAAAAGGTCCGGGATTTCTTGCATCCAGAAAAAAGGCTTTTGTTGCCATTAATTCAACTCCATTTACAAAAACTGGAAAACTTGTTGGAATTCACAGGGAAAAGGGAGAGGACTTTAGCAGACCCGTTGGCAAGTACGACGCACTTTGTTTTGATTCAACTTTAACTGCTTTTGTTGTCTGCAACCAGGAATTGATTCCGGATTCTGCGATATATGCTTTCGGGGGATTCTGGTGCATATTAAAAGATGGAATAGAGCAGCCATTTAAATTAAACCGCAAAGATTCAAGATGTGCCGCAGGAATTTCTTCTGGAGGAAAAAAATTGTTCATTCTAACTTCTGTGGCCGGTAAAAAATCAAAGGGTTTAAGTTACCAGGAATGCAGCCGTATTTTTAAAGAATTGGGATGCACAGATGCAATTCAGTTTGACGGTGGAAGCAGCACTACTTTGTATGTAATGGGCAGAAGGGTGGCGGGACCGTTTATTGTTCCTCGTGTGCCTGCCGGATTTGGTTTTTGTTTGACACCGTAAAATTTTTAAGGTAAAATATAAGAATGGCTGAAAACTTTTTTACAAGAATCTTCGGATCACTTTTTGGTGGCAATGGCCCGGATGCAGAAAAGAAACGAATGCTTAAATTCGTTGCAAAAAATATTTCTAAAAGTAAATTTAAATACTATAAACCATCTTCTAAACAGGTAGAAACCAGCTTTGTTAAACTTTTTTATGAATTGTACAAAGCAATTTCTCCTGCAAAAATCATGTTCCAGTCTACAACACCTAAGGCGATGAAAAATGTTGTTCTTGATACATCTCTTTCCGACGTTCAAAAAGAGGCTCTTTCAAAACTTTCGGACGGCAACATTCAGGAGCTGTCAAAAAGTCTTTCGCTTAAAGAATTGCGCAAAGAAGTTGATAAGAATCTGGCCATATTAAGCCACGAATTTGTTAATACAAGCAGAAAAATTGATGATCTTTACAACAATTTGATTTTGTTCTATTACTTTTGCTCTTTTGACTTTTATTTTACATGCCGTAAATTTGATTCTTCTATTAAAGAAGGTGATTTTACACGACAGCCTCACTTTGTTGCCATTGGCGGAAATTATGTTGTTGATGATATCAAGAATTTTATTTATGTTGCATGGCCTATGCTGGTGGTGGCAGATTGGACCGACGTTTTTGATCTTTTAAAACGCATTAAGGGAACAGAACCGGTTAATCCAGCTTTGTGGAAAAAAATTATTGCCCGCCTTATGGCTATTAAAGAAAGCAAAATAATGGAAATGATGATTCAGCATATTACTGATAATCCTTTCAAACTAGAAGAACCTCGGTTTACAGAAGAAAATATCGTTAATCCATTTATCAACGAAATAAAAACTGCCGCAGAAAAAGCTCTTTCTTCAGTTCAGGCAACTCAGACAAAAAATAAAATTGGTGAACTTGCCACTGTTTTGTTTGGTAAGACAACAGTTGCTCCACTTAAAAATTATTGCGAAGATATGAGCATTACCCTTACCAAGAAAAATGCCGGCTCTTTCCGATACATAGAACCAATGAGTTACATGAAAGCATTCCTTTCTGGTTTTGTAGGTGAGTTGAATTCATTAAGTGATATTCTGATTATCCGTGGCAAGTGGACAGACAGTCATGCTTCTAACCAGATGAGTGAAAGTAATCACCAGATTATGGATATTGCCAAAAGTGTGCTTGAATTTGATGCATCCCTTGCAGAAGATGGCGTCCTTGGTCATAAAATTAAAACATTCCTTCCTCGGGCAGAAAGGGACAAGGATAGTGCAGATATTTTAAGAACAGCTGTTAAAGATGCAAATAATACAGCTGCAAAGTTGATTTATAATGCTCAGAAATATATGATTGCCTATGATAAAGATCTTAAACTTCTTCTTGAAGATTATGCAAAAGTTCCTAAGAGTGTAATAGTTATGAACTGGCCGGAATTGAGCAGATTTAGTGAAGGTCAGTTAAAAGCAATGGTTATAACAGTCTACAAAAAAATCTACACTTTTGTTTCACTGCTTCAGAACTTCCCGATTGAATTGCCGGGCCAAATCCAGAAGTAAAACCAAAGTCGCACCCCACGCGTCATTCCGGACCCCCACACGTCATTCCGGACCTGATCCGGAATCTCTTTGCAGGAGAGATCCTGAATCGGA
>JAEDJS010000024.1 GCA_016296205.1 Treponema sp.
CGCCGCCGCAAAAAAATTAAAAGATCAGAACATTCAATATATGTATTTAATTACTGCAAGTCGTAAAACTACCGGCTACAAATTCTACACCCACATCGGGTTCAAAGAAGTTCACCGGTATTTTAACGGAGCAATTGCTCTGGCAAAACCTAATTAATCAGTTACTTTCTTGTGATAATTTTTCTTTCCACATTTTGGACAAGTCAATCTTCTTGCTAATCCAATGTGAGGAGCAAAAAATACTTTCCAATAACTTACTTTATGCTTATGACCACAATCACTGCACTGATAATAACCCGCCTTTGATTCAATGTAAATTCCTGCAAATGCCATTATTATTACAAGGATAATCGCAAAACCAATAATTGCTTTTCCAAGCCACGGATGTTTAACAATATTTTCTATATAAACTCCACAACAAATCAATGCAATATACAGGATTAATCCAAAAGCACAAAACCATTTATAGGCAGAAATCATCAATTTGTCTTTTTCTGTAATAATTTTTGCCATTTTTTCAAGATTTTCTTCTGCTTTAACCAATGCATCCTCCTTTTTAATTTTTTCTCCGCTTAACAATTCATTCATAGTAACCCCCAATGTTTCACATACTTCTCTAATAATTGAATAATCTGGAAGAGTTTTCCCAGTTTCCCACTTGCTCACTGCTCTGTCTGTAATTCCGAACTTTTCCGCAAATTCAGCCTGAGTGAACCCTTTTTCTTTTCTACAATCTGAAATAAATTTTCCAATTTGTTTCTGATCCATAAGTTCCTCCGTTGTATGATTTTATTTTAGGGGTAAATCAATTGAATTTAAACAAACCTTCAGTTGAATATTAATAAATTTGCAAAATTCAACCTAAAGTTGATTTTTCTATTATAACACATAATCTATGTTGTTCCCCTTTAATTCATTTCTTTTACTGCTTTTACATTGCCAAAAACATAAAAATTCACTATTATTAAAAATTATGAACGCAATTATTACAGTAGTAGGAAGCGACAAAGTTGGTATCATTGCAAAAGTTACTGCTTTTCTCGCAAAACATTCAATCAATATCGTAGATATTACACAGACAATTCTTAGCGGAAATTTCGTTATGATGATGATGACAGATTTATCATCTTCTGATATTTCAATTGACGACCTTCGCAAAGAACTTACTTCTGCCAGCGAAGAAATGGGTGTTGAAATCAACGTAATGAACGAAAAAGTTTTCAACCACATGCACAGAATTTAGTCTATGCCAAAACGTAAATCCGGTGGCCTTAAGGTCACATTCAATGCACCAGTTTCCCTTGTTTTTGCTTTTTTGTCAGTTGCTTTTTTTGCACTTGATTATTTTGCATTCAAAGGAAAATTTGTTGCAGGATTTTTGACTTGCCCCGGAAATGCGTCTTGTTCAATTTCTTTTAATTTTTCTAATTTTCTAGACTATCTAAAGTTATTTCTTCACGTTCTTGGAAATGTTTCCTGGAATAATTTATTCATATCACTTGCTTTTATTCTTCTTATTGGTCCTGTTCTTGAAGAGCGTTATGGTTCCCCGATTGTTCTTCTGGCAATTATTGTTGTTAGTTTTTTAACTGGCGTACTTAACATCGTCTGCTGTTCCACAACAATGACAGGCGCTGCACCAGTTGTTTACATGATGATTCTTCTTGCCGTTGTTGTTGATTTAGACAAAAAACGTCTTCCATTAACATTTCTTTTTGTTTTAATCTTATGGACTGCCTTCCAGATGATGAACTGTTGCCCAAAACCACAGGGATTCATTCATTTTATGAAATCCAATATTCCTACATTTATCAATCTTGCGGGTGGTATTTGCGGAAGCCTCTTTGGTTTTCTTGTTGCTCCAAAAAAATCCCGTACAAATAAAAAAGATATTCATACAGATACAACAATTTCTTATGAAGACAGCGCTGTAAAAAAGCCCGGACTGTTTTCCAAAATCAATTCTAAAAAATCTTCAAGTACCAGTGATGAAACTGTAATAGGCGAAATTAAACTATGATTATTTCAAACATTGTAAAAAACCCAATTGATCAAAACAACGGGGCTCCAAAAGTAAAAACCTTCGGAATTCTTACTGGCGGAGGAGATGCTCCTGGTTTGAACGCTGCTATCAAAGCGGTTTGCGGAACTGCAATGGCAAAATATGGAATGAAAGCAATTGGAATCCGCAACGGTTACCGAGGACTTGTAGAAGGCGACATGTTCGAAATTCAACGTGAAAACCTTGTTAACCTTTTAACAGAAGGCGGCACTTTTTTAGGAACTTCAAGAGATAAACCCTGCAAAAAAAATTCCGAGCCAGATCCAAAAACAGGACTTTTACCAATAGAAACAATTAAAAAGAATTACAAAAAATGGAAGCTTGATGCACTTGTTTGTCTCGGGGGCAACGGAACTAATACAACTGCCAGCAAACTTGCAGAGGAAGGCCTAAACGTAATCGGTCTCCCAAAAACAATCGACAATGATATTGTTCTTACCGACATGACTTTTGGATTTCATACAGCCCTTGAAGTTGCAACAGATGCCATTGACCGCATTCACACAACAGCCCACAGTCACTCAAGAATTATGTGTGTAGAAGTTATGGGTCACAAAGCAGGATGGCTTGGTCTTTACGCTGGTATTGCCGGTGGTGGTGACGTTATATTGATTCCTGAAATTCCTTATGACATCAACTCAATTGCAAAGAAAGTAATTGCCAGAAAAGAAGCGGGGAAAAATTTTAGTCTTATCGTTGTTGCAGAAGGTGCCAAAGATAAAGAAGAAGCCAAAATGGATAAAAAAACCTTCAAAAAGCATCGGGCCGATATGAAATATTCAATTGCCTACAGAGTTGCACAAGAATTGGAAGAAGCCACTGGTCTTGAAAGCCGGGTAAGTGTTTTAGGATATTTGCAGAGAGGTGGAACTCCGGTTGCTTACGACAGAATTCTTGCTACACAATTTGGAACTGCAGCTGCCGATTTTCTTGCCCGTGGTGAATTTGGAAAACTAGTTGCTCTTCAAAATGGGAAGATTGTTGGGGTACCATTGCAGGAAATTGCTGGGCTTGTTAAAAATGTTCCGCTTTCAAACCCCATGCTCCAGGCCGCTAAATCAATTGGTGTGTGTTTTGGAGACTAATTTGATTCTCTGAGGTGAATATGACTCAATCGAATAAAAAATGCTATCTTTGCCCAATTTGTAATGGTCAGGCTTGCAAAGGTCAAATGCCGGGAATGGGCGGAATCAACAACAGTTTTAATTTTATTTCTAATTATAACGACCTGGAAAAAATTGCAGCCAGCGGAAAAATTCCACAGGAACAGTTGAATAAAACACCAGAAATTTCTGTTATGCTGGCACCAATAACAGGAGCAATTCAAAATTGCGGGTATCCTACAGAAAAAGAATTTTATCCCCAACTAATCAAAGCTGCACAAAATAAAAATGCGTTAATCAGTATTGGAGATGGTGCACCTGATGAAAAATTTTTGTTTGGACTAGAAGCCTTGCGTTCAACTGGGAAAAAAGGAGCTGCTTTTATAAAACCTTTTCCAAATGACAAAATTTTACAGCGAATTGAACTTTGCAAAAATGATGTTCAGATTGTGGGAATTGATACAGACGCTTATGCCATAGTAACAATGCGCAACATGAGCAAACTACAGAAAAAAACTACAAAACAGTTGATTGAAATTCAAGATAGACTTCATCAGCTGGGGATTAAATTTGCAATTAAAGGAGTTTTTACTTTGCGGGACCTTTTAATTGTAAAAAAAGTTAAACCAGATATTGCCCTTGTTTCTAACCACGGTGGCAGAATTAAAACTCGCAAAGGCAGCACAATTAAATTTCTTATTAAATACAAGAATTTTTTAAAAAAATACGCAAAAGAAATCTGGATAGACGGTGGATTTAGAACTCCCCAGCATTACAATATTGCCGAATATTATGGAGCCAGTTGCGTACTTGTTGGCAGACCTTTTGTAAGCGATGTATTAAAGCAGCTTTCTTAAAACTGCCTCACAACCTTTCCTAACACCTTTGTAAGTCTCATCAAAGTTTCCTGTATACCAAGGGTCGGCAATATCTCCGGGACTATCTGTCCAGTCCAAAAGTCTGCTTACCTTCCCATCTGGATCGCCACCTGTAATGCGCAGAATATTTCTGATATTGCTTGTTTCCATCCCGATTATATAATCAAAATTATCATAATCTTTTTTATTCATCTGTGAAGCTCTATGAGGAAGGCATGGGATTCCTACGCTTTGTAATTTTTTAACAGTTCCATAGTGCACACCATTTCCTTCTTCTTCGTTGCTGGTACCTTTGGATTCAATATAAAACTGGTCACCGTAATCACTAACCAGATACTTCATTACCATTTCGGCCATTGTTGAGCGGCAAATATTTCCTAAACAAACAAATAAAATTCTATGCTTCTGGCTCACAGTATTCTCCGTATTCAACACTAATCCTGTTTTTGTCTTTTTTATCATTATAACATACTATTTAAATGTTGAATACTTTCACGTTGGCCAGTAATATAAAAAATTTACACAGGATTTTAACCCAATGAAGAAAAAATTGAGTCAAATTGACACATTTTTGGGCAAATTTTCCAAAGGTGTGTCAATTTTTTACTTAATCAAGTCAATTTCTTACTTATTCAACTTGAACTCTAAAACAAATTCCAAATTTTCCCTTAGAATTTCCTGATTTTTTAATTTTTTTTAATAAATTCATCACTATTTTTTACTTGGCACAAAACTTGCAAGATATAAAGTGAAAGAAATAAAAAAAACGGAGGCTCTACAATGAACGAATTATCACTTTTTGACACACTTTTTGGAAACGGAATGCCAATTCCTACAATGGAACGCAGACCAGTTTTTATCCCAACAGTTGATGTAATTCAAACTAATGATGGTTACGAACTTGACATGGATCTTCCTGGTAAAACAGAAAATGACATCAACATTGACGTTGACCACAATACTTTGAAAATTTCATCAAAAAAACCAGAAAAACCTGCAAATCCGGAAGAATGCAAAAAAGAACACAAAGAACATCCAAACTTCCTTATTAATGAACGAAGACCAAACAGATTCTTTGAAAGAAGTTTTATTCTCCCAGATGATGTTAATACAAACGAAATCAGTGCTTCAATGAAAAATGGAGTTCTGTCTATTAACATGCCAAAAAAAGAAAAAACTGAACCAAAACGAATCGCAATCGCAGCAGCATAACCTGTTGCACCCAAAAAATCCCTCCTAAAACCTGTGGCAGCTCTAATTTCCAGGGCTGCCACTTTTTTTTGACAAAATCAATTATTTGCCTTAAAATATAAATGAGGTTTTTATGGCAATCGGAACAATTTCTCAGGATGAATTAGACAAACTTTTATCAGGAACATCATACGAAAATCAGTTGAGTACTCTTCCACCAACTTATAACAGTATAAACAGCGAAAAATTGCACGCTTCAAAAAAGTTATATAATCGATTTAAACGAAAATTTTCTAAACAGGACGATGATACTCCAGTTGATGTTGAAGTAAAAATTTCTGGAAAGCAAATGACTTTAAAAGATGTAAAAAAATTTGCAGAAGGAAAAATGGTTGAATTCGATTCACTTTTTGGCGAACCAACAGTAATTTATGCCGATGGAAAACCAGTTGCTCAAGGTAGAATTGTAGAAACTCAGGGCAATATGAGTGTTCTTATTACAGAAATAGTTGAATAAAAACAAAAGCGTAGTCAATAACAGCTACGCTTTTTTTTAACATTAATTGATTTCTTACAAAACCAGTTTATCAAAGCCGCTCAATAATTCTTGAGCTACTGCAAAAATCTTTTCTTTATCTTCTGCAGTGTTTCCTTCAATATTCATTGGCATAACCGGGTCATGCAGACTCATGCGCAAAAGCAACCAGCCATTTGTTCCCTGATCATGGAAACTAATTCTTATACCTTCAAAATTTTCTGGCAAATCCAAACCTTTTGCAATTGCACGGCTTTTAAAAGTTTCAAGAACATTTTTTCCATATTCCTTGAAGTTTTCTTCTTTGATTTTAAATCTGTATTCACCTTCAAAACCAGCCGGTGGAAGCTCTGCGATAAATGACTCAATCGGTTTATTTTCTTTTTTTGCAAGAGCCAGTGCTACAATCAACTTAACTGCAAGATATGCTCCGTCATCAAGATAATAATTTTCTTTAAGAGCCCCGTGACCACTTGTTTCCATTGCCAGTGGACTAATTATTCCTTTTGAATTTAACTCTTTGCACTTGTTAATAACATTTTTATAACCACGCATATAACGCAAATGTTTAAGACCAAGTTTCTGTTCAAGGAAGAATGTAAGACGGTCACTTGTAACACTGTCTGTAATAATTGTACTTCCCGGATAATTTGGAGCAAGAATAGCAGCAATAAGAGCAATAATACTGTCTCTGTTTACTTCTGTTCCATTTGCAAAAACTGCACTCATTCTGTCAACATCAGTATCAAAAATCAAACCTAAATCTGCTTTTGAATTTACAGTTGCACTTTGAACAGCCTTCATTGCCTCTTTATTTTCTGGATTTGGAATATGATTTGGGAAATTTCCATCCGGTTCCAGGAAAGCACTACCAGTTGTATCTGCTCCCAATGGTTCAAGAATCTGGCTTACAAAAAATCCTGCATCCCCGTTACCAGCGTCTACAACAATATGAAGTCCTTTAAGTGGTTTGCTGTTTTCGTCTTCATTAAGTTCCCGGCAGATAATTGAGCGCAAATGTGCGGAATACAAATCAATCAATTTTAAATTTGCAAAAGAATTTGAATCTTCCGAATAATTGTTTTCTTTCCATGTACCAGCTGCTTCCTGGAGGATAAAAGTAATATCGTTGTGTTCCAGGCCGCCATCTTTATCAAAGAATTTTATTCCATTGCGGTTAAATGGCAAATGACTGGCTGTAATCATTATGCTGCCATCAAATTTGGTTTCTGCAAACTCAATTGTCATGTACATTGCTGGAGTTGTAGCAAGTCCACAATCTGTTACCTGTGCACCAGCAAATTTTATACCACACATTACTGCCTTACCAATTGAAGGGCCTGTAAGTCGAGCATCTCTTCCTACACCAATTGAAAGTTTATCTGCAGGTTTTCCAGTTTTTTTAGAAAGCCATGCAACAAATGCTTTACCAATTTCAAAGGCGGCATCATTTGTTAAATTAACATGTTCATCTGCAACACCTTCCAACGCAATTCCACGAATATCGCTGCCGTTCTGAAGTTTCAAAAAATCTTTTTCTGTCATATTCACCATTATATAAATTTTACAAACCTTTTTCAAACTCTTCAATAAGTGAATTTTGAATTTCTATACAAGTTGAAGAGTAAACCTGTTCCTTAACCTTAAATTCAATTGCAGAAGGCAATGTTACAGCAGCAATATCCTTTGAAAACTGGCAGAAAATTTTCTTACCATTTGAAATTTGAATATCAATATTTGAGTACCCAGTTAACATTTCATTATTAAACAACATCACTTTTACCTGCTGATAATTCTGATTAGCTTTTACTAAATACGCATATTTTGAATCACTTGTTTTATATCCCGCTTCCTGCAAAATTTTTGTAATACTGCTTTTTATCATTGAATTCAAATCATTGGTTACTTCAACTTTAAAAATACAATTCAATTTGGCCTTTTGTTTTTCTAAATTGATTGATGCACTTTTTTCCAGACTGTCTTCATATTTTGCAGCACCTTTATTATACAAGACAGTGGCAAAATCTAATTTTGATTTATAATTGGCGGCAAATTCTTCTGCTTCTGCCAGTAATTTTATTTTTGTTAAAGGATCAACTTCATTTTTTGCCAGTGCAAAAGATTTATCAAATTCACTTTTGGATTTACTTAAAACCGGTTCGTAAATTTCCCAAGCTTCCCGACGGTTAATGTATCCGCAACATACATAACGCTTATTTACTTTATCATAAAATGGAGTTGTATAAGTTGAACCAACAAGATTTACGTTACTGGTTACATCAACTGTTTTTTCCAATACCCGGTCGTCTGTAGTTGTTCCTGTTGAATTTGAAGTTAATTTTTGTGAAGCAACTTTATGGCTCTTTATTGTCTTCTGAAAAAACCCAGCCAATTCTCCGGCAGCAAGACTTTGCGCAATATCCATCTGAGTTCCATAACCGATTTTTGCAATATACTCATCTGGTGGAAAAGCCATATCTAATGTATCACTGTTTGCCCATAAAGGTGCCGCTTTATTTGAAACACATCCCACCAATGAAAAACCCAAAATTGATAAAACTAAAAGTTGAATTTTAATACGATTTTTCATAATTACTCCCATAAAAACTCCGCGTTAGCGGCGAGCCAGGAAGGCGAGTATCCAAGTTTATGAAGTGCAGAGCACGAAATAAACTTGGTGATAAAAAATACACGGACGTAATTTTTATCACACCTCCATTTATTTTTAACAAAAAAGCCCCGGAAATTTATCCAGGGCATTTTATTTTTATTCAGCAAAAATTATTCTGCGTAAACAATCATGTCGTCTGCTGCTTCAACTACTTCTGGATTATTTGAAACTACAGGAATTTTGTCTCCCAACAATGAATCCATGATTGCCTGCTGCAAGGCTTTGCTCTGGGCAGTATTGTCATCGATTCCTTTAAGAGCCTGCTTAATCTGTGTTTCATAATTCTTTTCTGACATTGTCCATACAGTGTAGTATTCAAAATAATTTTGTGTTTTCTTTGTTTTGCGGTTATATGCTTCGATTTCTACCCAGTAAGCGGCATTTTTTTCCAGACCGTTCAATTCAACACAAGACATTGCTTCTTTTGTCATAGAAAGAGCCTTGTCTACTTCTGTCTGATTGTAAGCATTTCCAACACCATTTTGGCTACCTTTCATTGTTGCTTCAACTTTTTTACCAACAACACGCTGAATTGTATCTCCAACAGAAACTTCAATATCTACCAAATCTGTCCACTGCTGAACAAAATCCAAATTGTCTCCCCGTCCAACACAAACAAATGCTTTTTTTCCTTCCATTGATGGCATATACTTTTTAAGGTATGAAGCGTCATACTGACCATCTGCTACCTGAAGAACCCATTCTGGAATTGCACGACCAAATGTTGAACCCTGATAATTTACCATTGTTCTTTTTGTTGAAGAAGAAACTTTTACTTTGTTTCCCTTGATTTTTGAACCTGCAACTTCTGTTGTTTTACATCCAGTCAATACAACTGCGGCTGCAATCAATGCTGCAATTAAGCTTTTTTTCATTTCCTTATACCTCCAAAACAAAATACTGTTTTCTTTCTATATTAATATAATAACACAATGTGTTTTATATTTCCAATTTTATTAATCACTTTCTTCCTTTACATATACATAAATTACAAAAGTTGTTCTTGTGTTATAAATGTCTACTGTAAGTTCGTATTCACCTTCGCCGTGTTTTTTGGCATCAAAAGTATAATTGTCTTCAAAATTTGCTGAATCAACTACTTTATCATTCTTGTATAATCTCCAGTCACCATGATAAGTTGAATTAAATTTCAAAAATCTTCCTGTATCTTCCGGATATTCAACAGCATAACTACTGTAACCATTAACAGTTCTTGTTACAAAACAAATGTAATCCTTTGAATCCGGCCAGTCACTTTTGATTTCTACGCCATAATATTTTTCCAGTTCCGAAAAGGATTCAGGAATCAAACTGGACATAATTTGACCACAAGAAGAAAACACCAGCGATGATAAAATCAATAACCCTGCAAAAATTATTCTATAAATCTTTTTCATTTTTCTACATTCCACAGTCAATGCCAATTGTTAATCCAAAATAGTCACGGAAACCTGCCCCAGTAACATATTTGAATTTATATTCAATCCCAAAAGTAAAAATATTTTCGTAAATTATTTCACTTCCCGCCGCAGCTTCCAGTCCTAATCCGCCAAATTCATCTTCATCGGATTTTCCTTCAAGTGTCATAAGCTCAAAACCAATTCCTGTATATGCATAAAAACGTAAATCAGAAAATTTAACATTCCAGCCAACTGGAACAGAAATACTATAACCCGAAATTGAAGCATTTGAAGGTAAACTTCCATTTATTCTATCAAAATTAAAATTTGATCCTGTAAATACACCTCCTTCAAAACCAATATTAAAATGTGACGAATCCAATGGGAGCCACAACTGGCAGTTAATGTCTATACCAGAATAAATTCCGGAATTTACCAGACTTGTAATTGCCCATGCTCCAACTCTATTTGTCTGTGACCGCTCAAATTCTGCATTTTTCTGTTTCTGCTTGTCTTCCTTTATCTGCTTTTCCTGGGCTTTTTTTGCTGCTGCTTCTCGCTCTTTTTCTATTTTAGCTTCATTTGCTAATTCCATTTCTGCAGCTTTTATTTTGCGTTCATTTTCCAACTGCTGCTGTTTAATTGCATAAGAAAATTCTAATTCATTCATGTTGTAAATAATGCTTGAATCTTCTGTTTTCTTAACTCTAAAATATTTTGGAGTAAAATCATATTTATCTGTTTTAGTATTATATTTTACAGTAAGCGCAATTTCGCTATAAACATACGGAACACTTGTTCTAAAATACAAATCTGCCTGCTCAACATTCTGAAGATATTTTTCGTAAGCTTCATCTGTTGCCGAAGAAGTAATCATTGGCATTCCAGTCATTGCAGAATAAGTAATTGCAATATTTGGCAGTGAATAACCTTTTGTGCTTAAACGTTTCATATCATTTACTTTAAAAGTTGAATAAACAGTCCATGAGCCTTTATTAGCATCAAATTCATCAACATTTAAAGAAAGATAATCATTAGATTTGTTGATTGACTGGAAAACGTATGTTGTACTTTCAAGGTTTTTAAGATTTTCGTTAATCTTTGCCTGATAATCATTTAAAGCTGCCTGCTGACTTGTTCTTAATTCCTTTTCTGAATCAACTTTATAATTTTTATATTTAAGTCGAATTGCTTCTATTTTTTTATTTCTCTGCTGAACAGCAAGCTTTGTTGGATTACCCTTAGAATCTGTTTCGCCTTTCATCCAAGGTTCATTTCTTATAGCGGCAATTTCGTCGTTCATCAACTTTTCAAAATATGAATTATTTTCCGAAATATATTGTTCAAGTTGAATTTTTAATGATGCCAGACTTGCTTTATCTGCTTCAATAAGGTCAATTCGTTTTTTAAGAGAAAGACTGGAGGTTAATTCTTTTTCTCGTTCTCTGTCTGCCTTTTCGGCCAATTCTTTGATTTTGTTTTCGTATGCTTCTCTTTGAGCTTTTGTCATGTTTGCTGCTTCTGCATTCTGTTTTGCTACCGCTGATTTTTCTGCATCTGCTTGACGCTGCAATTTTTCGTAATATTCAAGCTTTGCCTGAAGCATATTTTTCTTTAACTGCAATGCACGTTCTGCCTGTTCAGCTTCTGCTTTTTGTTCCCATTCTGCATTTGTTTTTTGAAGTGCGGCAATCTGTTTGTCTGCTTCTTCCAGCTGCTTAATATAATCATTAATATATGTTTTATAATCTGTTGAACCAGTGTGAGTTAACTGCTGAAGCAAATTATAGGGATATTTTTCTATATATTTTTTATTAACAAGAATCCGGATTATTTTATCACAAAGATAGTCGATATATTCTTCATCAATCTGCTTAAGTCCACATTTGTCTGTACTTGCTGAACCCACTGTTTCTATTTTTTCTATATCATTGATATTTGCAGTAAGGCTGTATTCATTTCCAAATTTATAAACTGCAAAAGTGATGCTTAATTTTGCACCTGTCATTTTATTTAATGCCGATGCACTTCCCTGTGCTGCCAGACCCTGAGCTTCTTCAATTTGACTTTTTGCCTGAATTTTGCGCATTTCCTGTTCAACTGTTTCTGTGCGCACACTGATTCCATCAATCAAGCTAAGATTTCCCTGCAAATCCTGGAAAGCACTACTGATATAGTTTTTTTCATCACTTGTAGGATTTGAAATTTTTGACATATCATTTTCTACGAGTATTACTAAATTATTAGCCGCAAAAATGTTTCCCGCAGTTGCCAACAACAAAAATGCGAAAAAGAACATCTTTTTTAATCGGGTATTCATCCAACGCTCCTATAATTTATTAATATAACGCAATAATATAGAAAAAACAATATAAGCCAAAAAAGTTACTACTTGAAACAAATGCGTGAAATAATTAAAATAAAACTATGAGTAATGAATTAATTGGCCAGTTTTTAGATGAAGATGCTTTAAAAGCAATGGAGACAATAAAAACTTCTGCAGATATTAAAAAAATCATTTCTGCTTCAGAAAAAATTGCAGCGATTTTTGGAAATAGCAGTGATTTTAAAAATGCTGCTAAAGACAAATCAAATGGCGAATCTAAACTTGTTAATAGTTTTAAAAACAATCTTCAGTTACTCGTTCAAAAAACTTGGGTAGAAAAAAACGATGTTGAACTTAAAGAACAGGCTCTTTATCAGCTTACTCAGTTCTGCCAGTCTTTTTCTCAGAAAATTTATGCCGGCACATACAAACAGTTTCTGGAAATTCTGAACAATGTTGTATTCCTGATGTTCGGCACTCAATCTCGCACTCCAGAATTTGAAGAATATGCTCTCAGAATCGACCCAGAATTCGGAATTTTCTGGTGGTACATTAAAAATCTTCCAACAGAAACAGACTGGTCCGATGAAAAATGTCGTGCCGTTATACTGCTTGGAATGTTCTTCCTGGCAAATTACTAATCCTGTATGAATATTCAAAATATATGCAATAATCTCAAAAAAGGGGCCGATATTCTCGCCTGTCATAATGCCCTTCAAAAAAATGCTGCACTTAATTGCGTAGCCCAGTCGATTTTAAAAAACAAACAGAAAATTCTTGACGCAAATTCAATAGATGTTCAAAATGCCCGCAATAGTGGAATGAGCGAAGCTCTTGTTGAACGCCTTGCACTTGACCAGAAAAAATTCCAGTCTATTTTAGACGGCATGAACATTGTAATTTCCCAGGAGGATCCAATTGGTCAGCAGATTGCCGGTTGGAAAACTCCCAACGGAATGGAAATCAAGCAGGTTCGTGTTCCCCTTGGAGTTGTAGCTATTATTTACGAAAGTCGTCCCAATGTTACAGTTGATGCTTTCTGTCTTGCCTACAAAAGTGGAAATTCCATACTGTTGCGGGGTTCTTCCAGTGCATTAAATTCAAATAAAGCATTGGTTGGTTCAATAAAAGAAGGTCTCACTGCCGCAGGGCAAAACGGTGTTTCTGATGCCATTTATTTGTGTGAAAGCACAGACCATTCTGACGTAAACGAAATTCTCAATGCCACAGGTTTAATTGATGTTGTACTTCCACGAGGAGGCGCAAAGTTGATTAACACTGTTGTTCAAAATGCAAAAATTCCTGTAATCCAGACAGGTGCCGGAGTTTGTCATTTATATGTAGACAGTGATGCCGATTTTAACATGGCCGCAGAAATTGCATTTAACGCAAAAACTCAACGGCCAGGAGCTTGTAATGCAATCGAAACAATTATAGTAAATTCAAAAGCCGCTCCAGAATTTTTAAAATTAATGGCTCAGAAATTCAACTCCTCTGATAAAAAAGTTAAATTTTATGCAGACCAGAAATCTTTTACAATTCTAAAACCTTTGTACAGCAGCACAGAAATTGCCCAGGAAGAACATTTTGGTTTTGAATATCTTGATTTAATTTGCGCTGTTAAAACTGTTGATAATATTCAGGAAGCAGTTGAATTCATCAACAGTCATAACACAAAACATTCAGAAGCAATAATTACAAACAACAGAAATAATGCCCGAATTTTCCAGCAAAAAATTGACGCCAGCTGTGTTTACGTAAATGCCAGCACAAGATTTACAGACGGCGGAGAATTTGGTTTTGGCAGTGAACTTGGAATTTCTACTCAAAAGCTTCACGCTCGGGGACCAATGGGAATTAAAGCATTAACAACAACTAAATATTTAATCGATGGTGAAGGACAAACAAGATGAGTGTTCAGGAAACAATAAATTCAGCAAAAAAAATTGTAATTAAAATCGGAAGCAATACTTTGGCTCAATCCGACGGAACTATCAACTATAAATTTATGGAAAATTTTTCTGCTCAGGTTGCCGCTCTTATGGCTCAAGGGAAACAAATTATTATTGTGTCTTCAGGAGCTCAGGTAAGTGGACTTTCTACAATCAGTGGATGGGCACACAAAAAAGATGTTCATTACAGACAGGCTCTTTGTTCAATTGGCCAGGTTGAACTTATGAACCGCTGGAGACAGGCTTTTGCAGAACACAAGATTCACGTTGGCCAGCTTTTGCTTACTAAAAATGATTTTGAAAACAGCCACGTTACTTTGAATATCCGCAACACAATGTTCACTCTTGTAGACGAAAACGTTATCCCAATCATCAACGAAAATGATTCTGTTGCAACCGATGAATTTTCAATTGGTGATAACGATAACCTTTCTGCTCTCACAGCAAAATTGTGGAATGCCGATCTTTTAATTCTTTTTAGCGACATCGACGGTGTTTTTACAGACAATCCAAAAACTAACCCGGATGCAAAGCTTATTGAATTAGTTAATAATGTTTCAGAACTCCGCAACCAGATTAAAATTGGCGAAACAAATTCTTTTGGCACTGGCGGAATCGAAACAAAATTGCAGTCAGCAGAACAATGCATGGAATACGAAATTCCAGTGCTCCTTGCCAATGGTTCTAAAGAAAACCTTCTTAGCGGACTTTACGATGGAAGTTTAAAAGGAACATTGTTCAGCAAATAATTTACCAGGAGGTATATATATGGAAAATGTCACAGTAGGTTTTATCGGATGCGGATGCATGGGTGGTGCTCTTGCTACAGCAATGGCAAAAAAAATCAACAGTAATAATATTTATCTTTTAGCCAATCATTTTGATCATGCTAAAGCTCTGGCAGATAAAATAAATGCGGTTCCATGTGAAACTTACGATGATCTGATTAAAAATTCCAAATATATTTTCCTTGGAGTAAAGCCTAAAGATATTCCAACAGCAATCAAACAGCTTAAAAATGCCAGCAGAAATACAGGTGTTGCAATTAATTCCCAGAAAATCATTATTTCAATGGCAGCCGGAGTAAGCATTTCTTCAATTAACAGTCACCTTCTTGCCAGCGACACCGACGTTTTTAGAATTATGCCAAACCTTCCTGCAACCTGTGGCCAGGCAATGACAGCCATGTGCGAAGACGAAGGCAATTTACCAGAAAATACAGAAACAGTTAAAGCATTACTGGAAAGTGCAGGTGTTGTAGAAATTGTTCCGGAAAAGTTGATGGATGCAGTAACTGCAATTAGTGGTAGTGGTCCAGCCTATGGTTTTATGTTTATCGAAGCTTTAGCTGATGCCGCAGTACGATTCGGTATGCCACGCAAACAAGCTTATGTTTATGCGGCTCAAACTTTAAAAGGGGCTGCAACGATGGCAATGGAAGACGGCCGTTCAATTAGCGAGCTTAAAGACGCAGTTTGTTCACCAGCAGGAACAACAATCGAAGGTGTTGCCGCCTTAGAGAAATATGGTTTTAGAAATGCAGTAATTCAGGGAGCAAGTGCCGCTTACGGCAAATCAGTTGAATTAGCCAAAAAATAAGTAATTCTATATTGCCCAGTTAAAACAAACCCGGCTTTGGAATATGAACTAATAGCTGCCCGGTTTGTTTTCTTTACAAAAAGTACTGTTTTTATTCCCACTGTTGCGTACAATTTACCAATAAATCTTACAAGATAACCGGCATATCTTTTTCCTCGATATTGTTCCTTGGTAAAAACACCGCCAATCTGAACAACGTTTTTCCCTCTTGCATTGGTGTGAGCTTTAGAAATATATTCTTTGCCATTATCAATAGCAAATACAGTTTGAGTTCGTAAAATATTTTCAAGATTGAGTCTTTCACTGGCAAGGTTGATTGTGGCACTTAATGGAAGAACTTCGATGTTAACATAATCCTTGTGCATATCAAATAACTTATCTGCATCATCAACACCGCATTTTTTAATTACGTGAGATCCAATAGTTTTTTCGATTGGTTCGTCATCACTCTGGAACTCCATAAAATTATAATCCCGAACTTCATCAATTCTATCTAACGGCAAACCGGCAATAATACCCTGCAAAAAATCTGTCCCATACAATTCACCGCTTATGCAATAAACATGATTTTTTTCAAAAAATTTTGAAAACATTGTAGAAAGTTGTTTATTTGTCTGGGGAATACAATGAAAAACAATTCGAGTACGAATATTATATGAAATTACAGCAAGCAGCTCATTAGAATTATCTCTAAACAGAAAAATACTTTTGTCTTTTTCCAAAATCCGCTGCATAAGACCACAACATTTTTTTTCATTAGGGAGAACAAATTTTTCTGCCTCTAAAAACAATCCGTTTTCTGGAGTAGCAAATTCAATTTTCATTTTATTTGGTTCCATTCATATTGTATACCAGCTTCTTCAAGTTGTCTAAAAATATTTTGATACGCTGCTTTTTCCAGTTTTTTCTCAGTAAAAATTTTAAGTAAAATATCAGTTGATTTTAAATCATTGTCACGGATTGTTCTAATAATGCAATTAACAAAGTCAACATCTTTTAATTCTGGATAAAAAATAGGAATTCCCAAAATTCGATTATGATTTCTGTGGGTGTTCAGGAGAGCAAAATCGTGCATACTCAACATTCTGATTTTTTTCCCAAGATCAATTATTTCTTCACAATCCTTTGCAACCTTTATAAAATCTTCATTAGAAATTTCACCAAGTTCCTTTATTGTTAATACAGGGTGAACATCAATCAGCTCATAAGGAACTTTTTTTATTGAAATATGTTTGATTGAATAATGCACCCGGATTGTACCGTTTGCCAGACAATTTTTCATTTCATTTTCTATAACAAAAAATTTCTGATATTTATCACCAAGATTTTTGTCGCAGAAAATTATTTTATCTTCGTTTTTTGAACCATACAAATTTAAAATATCCGAAGTTATATCAAACAACCCCTGAATTTTTTTTGCATCTCCCGGAAAAGAACTTACACAAATATTGCTCTTTAGGCAAACAATTTCGTTGCGGCAAACAATTGGATCATTAATTGATTTCTGCAAATCCTGCAGCTTTTTATACAAATGATTTTTAAAACGCTCAAAGGGAACTGCCACCATCAAAAAATTATTGCTGTCGTAATCAATACAATATTCAGGGCACTCAATCGATTTTAAATATTCACTTATAAAACCAATAATTTGCTGGCAAAAAAGAGGCTCGCTTTGTGAACCAAATTTTTCAATGACCTCACTTAGTTCAAGCCTAATCAACAGGAACAGGAAAGGAGAAATTTCTTTTGACTTCTTTTTAAGCTTCAAACAGAATAACTTCTTTTCTTTTTCGGTCATAATTTAATTCAAAAGCAGGCGTTAATTAGTTTCTAAAACTATGAATTGGAGCAGGAATTCTACCGCCACGGTTAATAAAGTCTGCACAACCAAATTTGCTTACTTTCATACAAGGCATTCCACCAAGCAAACCGCCAAATTCAACCCATTCACCTTCTTTCTTACCTGGTGCTGGAATAATGCGGACTGCAGTTGTTTTGCTGTTTACCATACCGATTGCAAATTCATCTGCCATAATACCAGAAATTGTTGTAGCCGGAGTATCACCTGGAATTGCAATCATATCAAGACCAACTGAACAAACTGTTGTCATTGCTTCAAGCTTTTCAAGACAAATTGAACCAGTATTTACAGCATTAATCATTCCTTCATCTTCACTAACAGGAATAAATGCACCGCTAAGACCACCAACATTTGTAGAAGCCATAACGCCGCCTTTTTTTACCATATCAGTAAGCATTGCAAGAGCAGCAGTTGTTCCTGGTCCACCACAACCTTCAATTCCCATTTCTTCAATAATACGTGCAACTGAATCACCAACAGCTGGAGTTGGAGCCAAAGAAAGATCAAGAATACCAAAATCTACACCAAGGCGTTTTGCCGCTTCACTACCAACCATCTGACCCATTCGAGTAATTTTAAAGGCCATTTTTTTAATTCCGTCTGCCAGTTCGTTAATTGGTTTTCCTTTATATTCACGGGCTGCCGCAAGAATAACTCCAGGTCCACTAACACCAACGTTGATTACAGTATCGGCTTCTCCTGGACCATGGAAAGCACCAGCCATAAATGGATTGTCTTCAGGAGCATTACAGAAAACAACAAGTTTTGCACAACCATTTACGTCGCAATCTTTACTTGCTTCTGCAGTCTTTTTAATAACATCACCCATTATTTTAACAGCATCCATGTTAATTCCACTTTTTGTTGAACCAACATTTACGCTTGAACAAACAAAATCAGTTGTAGCCAAAGCTTCTGGAATACTTTCCATCAAAATTCTATCTGCTGGAGTAATTCCTTTCTGAACCAAAGCACTGAATCCACCAAGGAAGTTAACTCCTAATTCTTTTGCACATCTATTCAAAGTTTTGCAGTAATCAACATAGCTTTTTGCGTTACTTGCTCCAGCTACAAGAGAAATTGGTGTAACAGAAATTCGTTTGTTAATAATCGGAACACCATATTCCTTTTCAATATCCTGACCAGTTTTAACAAGATTTCCTGCTTTATGCATAATTTTGTCATAAATTTTATCGCAGGCACGTTTTGAATCACTATCTGCACAATCAAGCAAACTGATTCCCATTGTAATACAACGAACATCAAGTTTGTGGCGCATAAACATATTAACTGTTTCTTGAATTTCAACTGGTGAAAAAATCATCTTAAATTCCTCTATATTATTGAAAGTATTTTCTATTTTACTAAAATAAATCAATAATATCAATCAAATCAGCATATAATTCATGTTGAATAAAAACTTCCACCAGGAATTCCAACAAATTTCCCCTGATATAACTAATTCAATTTGCCTGAATCAAATTCTTGTAAATTCCAAATTCTGGGTTTATAATTTAACACAGATTTATAATTTAAACAAAAATCGGAGCAAAATTAAATGCCTATTCAAAATTATCTCGAAAACAATGCAAAAAATTTTCCTAACGAAATTGCACTTGTTGAATTAAACCCAGAAGTAAAAGATACACGAAGAATCACCTGGAAAGATTACGACTTAACTCAACCAGAACCTTTCCTTCCTTACCGCCGCCAGATTACATGGTCTGTTTTTGACGAAAAAGCCAACCGCTGTGCTAACATGCTTTTGGAACGAGGTGTAAAAAAAGGCGACAAAGTTGGCATTCTTCTGATGAATTGTCTTGAATGGCTCCCAATTTATTTTGGTATTCTCAAAACTGGTGCTCTTGCCGTTCCACTTAATTTCCGGTATGCCAGCGATGAAATCGATTATTGTGTTGATTTAGCCGACATTTCTGTTCTCTTTTTTGGCCCGGAATTTATCGGACGAATTGAAGAAATTGCAGACAAGTTGATTCAGCATCGTCTATTAATATTTGTTGGCGAAGGAACTTGTCCAACTTTTAGCGAAGATTACATCAACATGGTTGCAGATTCTTCCAGCCAGAATCCAGGAATTCAACTTTCCGATGACGATTATGGCGCAATTTATTTTTCCAGCGGCACAACTGGTTTCCCAAAAGCAATTCTTCACAAGCACCGTGCATTAGTACATGCCGCCAAAACTGAACAGGCTCACCACAAACAATCAAAAGACGACAACTTCCTTTGTATTCCTCCACTTTACCACACAGGAGCAAAAATGCATTGGTTTGGTTCATTAATCAGTGGAAGTAAAGCAGTTCTTTTACGAGGCACAAAACCAGAATTTATTCTCAAAGCAATCAGCGAAGAACATTGTACAATCTGCTGGCTTCTTGTTCCATGGGCTCAGGATATTCTTGATGCATTGGATCGGGGAGATGTTAAAATTGCGGATTACAAACTTGATCAGTGGCGACTTATGCATATTGGTGCACAGCCAGTTCCAAAAAAGTTGATTGAAGACTGGAAGAAATATTTCCCACAACACGATTACGATACAAACTACGGGCTTTCAGAGTCAATTGGGCCAGGATGTGTTCACCTTGGGCTTGAAAACACAAATAAAATTGGTGCCATTGGAATTGCCGGTTATGGCTGGGAAGTTCGAATCGTAGACGAAAACCGCCAGACTGTTAAACAGGGAGAAGTTGGTGAACTTGCGGTTAAAGGTCCAGGCGTTATGTGCTGCTACTATAAAAATCAAAAGGCTACAGAAGAAGTTCTAGACCAGGAAGGATGGCTGTACACAGGTGATATGGCTATGCAGGATTCAGAAGGATTCTACTACCTTGTTGACCGCAAAAAAGACGTTATCATTATGGGGGGCGAAAATATTTACCCAGTTCAAATTGAAGATTTCCTTCACAAGATGGATTCAATTAAAGACGTTGCAGTTATTGGTCTTGCAGATAAGCGACTTGGCGAAATTTCATGCGCAATTATCGAAGTAAAACCTGGCTACACTTGTACAGAAGAAGATGTAAACAAATTCTGTCTTGCTCTTCCAAAATACAAACGCCCGCGAAAAATTATCTTTGCACCAGTTTTGCGTAACCCAACCGGTAAAATCGAAAAACCAAAGTTAAGAGAAATGTACCGCACCGAAGACCCATTCGCCTCCATGCGCCAAGACTAGACCCTTCATTCCTCAAACTATTTCATTCCGCACAAAGAGTGTCATTCCGCACTAAGTGTGTCATTCCGGGCTAAGAGTGTCATTCCGGGCTAAGTGTGTCATTCCGGACCTGATCCGGAATCTCTTTGGAGAGAGATCCTGAATCACGTTCAGGATGACAATGGTTGGTGTCATTCCGGGCTAAGAGTGTCATTCCGCACTAAGAGTGTCATTCCGGACCTGATCCGGAATCTCTTTGGAGAGAGATCCTGAATCACGTTCAGGATGACAATGGTTGGTGTCATTCCGGGCTAAGTGCGTCATTCCGGGCAAAGACTGTCATTCCGGGCTAAGTGTGTCATTCCGGACCTGATCCGGAATCTCTTTTCATAATAACATTTAAGTTAATTTTTAGGCAATTACATTAAAATGCCTAACTACTTCACATAGTTTAAATTTTATGCAATAATAAATCAAAATCCCAAGCGAGGTAATTATGGCAAAGAAATTTCCAGATCCATTTAAATTTATGGACGACTTTAGAGGAAAAGATTTCAAAGGTGAATGGCCAACCGTTCCTGAGATGTTTTCTATTACAGTAAAACGCTTTCCAAACAACAAATGTTTTACAGACTTCGAAGGTGAAGGCGGCTCAAAACAGACTTTAACTTATACACAGGCAAATGATAATATTCTTAAACTTGCCAAGTGGATGGTTTCAAAAGGAATCGTTCACGGAGATAGAGTCGCAGTTAGTGGCAAGAACTCACCAGAGTGGGCAACAGTTTATTTAGCAGCATTATTTGCAGGAGCAATTATCTGTCCAATCGATTACGCACTTCACAACAAAGAAATTGAAAACCTTTTGAACACTGCAAAACCAAAATTGTTCTTCGTTGATGCAGATAAATTCCCAGCTTTTTCAGAAGGAAAATATCCTTTCAAAGTATTTTCACTCAGTCCAAAATTCGAAAAGGAATACGTATACAACCTTTCTACAACAAAAAATAATCTTTCAGAAATTATTCCAGCAGTAGAAAATGATACAGCTGCAATTCTCTTTACAAGCGGTACAACTGGTAATCCAAAAGGTGTAATGCTTAGTCACAAAAATCTTGTAAGCGATACATACATTGCTCAGACTCGTATGGAAGTTCTTTCAACAGATGTTTTCTACGCAATTCTTCCAATTCACCACGCATACACAATGACTGCAGTTTTTCTTGAATCAATTTCTACAGGTGCAGAAATCGTATTCGGTAAATCACTGGCTGTTGCAAAATTGATGAAAGAACTTAAAGAAGGCCAAATCACAATGCTTCTTGGTGTTCCACTTCTCTTTAATAAACTCCTTTCTGGAATTATGAAGGGAATCAGAGCAAAAGGTGCATTTGTTTACGGTATCATTAAATTCCTTCTTGCAGTTTCTTACCTCATTAAAAAACTTACAGGCCTTAACCCTGGTAAATCAATGTTCAAAGCTGTCCTCAAACAGGCAAACATTTATTCACTCAGAATTGCAATTTCTGGCGGTGGTCCACTTGCCCCAAGCGTATTCAAAGTTTACAACGAATTGGGAATCGACTTTGTTCAGGGATACGGACTTACAGAAACAGCTCCAATCATCACATTGAACCCAGTTGCAAAATTCAAAATTCAATCTGTTGGCCAGTACTTCTATGAATATATGGATATGAAAATTCTTAATCCAGACGAAAAGGGCGTTGGCGAAGTTGTAGTTAAAGGTCCAATGGTAATGCAGGGCTACTACCAGATGCCGGAAGAAACAGAAAAAGTTTTCACAGAAGACGGATACTTTAAAACTGGCGACTTGGGCTGGTTGGATAAAGATAATTACCTTATGCTCAGCGGTCGTGCAAAAAACATGATTGTTACAGCTGGCGGTAAAAATGTTTATCCAGAAGAAATCGAAAACGCATTCCAGCTTTGCACAGACATTAATCAGATTACAATTCAGGGATATCAGCCGGATAAACGTTCACAGGCAGAAGAAATTGAAGCCCTCATTTATCCAAGTGATGACTTGTTCACCCGTCTTAAAATTAAACGTGACGACAAAATTGGTGGAGAAGCAATTAAGAAAGAAATCCAGGCAAATGTTGATAAAATCAACCGGGAACTTCAGAGTTACCAGAGAATTTCAAAAGTAACAATCCTTGAAGCTCCACTTGAAATGACTTCTACACAGAAGGTTAAACGCAACTACAACAAAAAATAGTTAACATAAAAAAAGGGCTGTCCAATAAGACCTGTCATGCTGAATTTATTTCAGTATCCACACTATATATAGTGTTTAAGATTCTGAATCAGGTTCAGAATGACAGAGGCTTAATTCTTTTAGACAGCTCCTTTTTATTTCTAAATCAGTCCTTCATAAACCAGACCTTTTAAACCATCAATTGTAACACTCTGGCCTGTTTCCAAAGAATGCAAAGCTTTCCGGGCATTTGTAATCCAGCACAAATTTTTGTTAACCTGAGCCAGTTCATCTGCACTTACAACACTTCCATCTTCAGCAATAATTCCGTTACTCATTCTAATAATTGGAATATAATCGTAAGTAATTCGTTTTACCACAAGAATTATATTGTTATCATGGCGCAAATAATCTGCTGCCTGCTGATAGCTTTCTGCTTTAACAACCCTTCCACTGGCCAATGTATGATTTGGATTAGAAGAACCATAAATTGTACCACGGCACAAAACATTACCAACCACAAGTACTCGAATAGTATTTGCCATCAACGGAGAATGGAGCGGAATAGATGCAATCATTACAACGCTGTCCGACATTTCTACAGCACCTTCATCCAAAGCAACTTTAATTGAATTGTTGATCATTGTTTCACTGTCGGTAGCAACCTGTGTTAAAATCGGATTTATACCCCAGCTCAACATTAACTGGCGGGCAGTTCTTTCATAAGGAGTTACAGCAAGAATAACCTGATTTGGTCTGAAACATGAAATCATTCTTGTTGTATTTCCATGCAAAGTTGGAGAAACAATGGCCTTTGCTTTAATTTCACTTGCTGTAAGATAAGCATTCATTGCAATAGTTTTACCAATAATATTTCCCGTGTTGAATTTTCGTTCCATTTCTTTCATACGGGTTTTATATTCATCACTTTCTTCTGTAACACGAACAATTCTACTCATAGTTTGAACAGCTTCAATTGGATATTTACCACCAGCTGTTTCACCACTCAACATAACCGCATCAGTTCCATCAAACACAGCATTGGCAACGTCTGTAAGTTCTGCACGAGTTGGTCGTGGATTAACAATCATACTATCAAGCATTTGAGTTGCTGTAATAACTGGTTTACCGGCTTCACGACATTTTGCAATTATACTTTTCTGTGCCAGGGGAATGATTTCTTTTTCAACCTGAACTCCCAAATCACCACGGGCAACCATAATTCCGTCTGCTTTTTCTATGATTCCATCAATGTTTTCCAGACCTTCACCGCTTTCGATTTTTGCAATAATTTTTGCGTGGCAGTCAATTGATTTTAGATAATCCCTGATTTCCACAACTTCTTCTGGGAAACTTACAAAACTTGCAGCAATAAAATCCACATCCTGTTCTTTACCAAACAAAATATCTTTTTTATCCTGTTCACTTAAAATTGGCAAACCTGCATGAAGTCCAACCAGATTAACATTTTTCTTAGATCCGATTTTGCCGTTGTTTAAAGCTGTACAATGAACAACATCATCATTTATCATATCAACATTAAGTTCAATAAGACCGTCTGCAATGAGAATTTTAACACCAGGTCGGCATTTAATTGCAACTTCTTTCCAGCTTAAACTAATATGACCGCTTGTTAATTCTGTGGCACCATAACATTCAGAACCATCCGCAACCACATCAAATTTATCCCCAGCTTTAATCACAATATCTTCACCATTGCGAGTCATTCCGGTTCGAATTTCCGGGCCCTTTGTATCAAGAAGAAGCCCAACAATTTTCTGTTCATTACGGGCACATTTCTTAACAAGATCCATCATTTTTTTATGGCTTTCATGGGTTCCGTGGCTAAAATTAAAACGGGCAATATTCATACCCGATTGAATCATTTTGCAAATAGTTTCTTCATTACTAGAAGAAGGACCAATAGAACAAACAATCTTAGTTTTTTGTGTAATCATAGCTCTTAAATTATACACCATTAATATAAATTTATAAAGAAAATAAAATTCACTTTTTTAATCAGTACACTTTCCATAAAACTTTATTAATATTTTCCCAATTTCCGCCATAGGCAAGAGACAAATTCTCTTTAGTAAAAACCTGTTCTTTACTGCCGGAACTTATTAATTTTCCACAATTTTTTCCAAGCAGAATAAAACTGTCACCAAGCTCTGCCGCTGTATTCAAGTTATGAACAGTAATCAAGATTCCAAGGTTTTTATTCAAGGCAAGATTTTTTAAAATTTCAATAAGATTTCCTTCACTAACCATATCAAGATTTGCAAAAGGTTCGTCCAAAATCAAAAAATCCGGCTCCTGACATAAACAACGGCCAATTCTAACCTTCTGAAATTCCCCTCCACTTACTTCAAAAATTGATTTTTCCAGCAAATTCCCAATCTCCAATTTTTCTGCAACTTCTTTAACAATTTTTCTGTCATTTTTTGAATACAATCCAGGAATTTTACAACGACAGTACCGGCCAGTTAACAAAACATCTGCCACCTTATAATCAAAAACTGTACCCTCATTTTGCCATAAAACCCCAAATAAGCGGGCTTTTTCCAATGGTGACAGATTATCAATTTTTTTATGGTTTATAACTGGTCCCTTTTCTGCAATAATTTTTAGCCCTGCAAATTTTGAACCAATTACTGCTTTTAAAAATGTACTTTTCCCAGCCCCATTAGATCCGCAAACGCAAACAATTTTTCCAGCTTCAACCTGAACAGAAACATTTTCCAAAACAGATTTATTATTCCAGGATGCACAAAGATTTGTTACTTCAAGACTTTTTTTGCCATCAACAATCATTTTGCCCTCCACTTATTCAAAATTATACTAACAAAAAATGGAGCCCCCAACAAACTAGTAATTGTTCCAACTGGAATTTCACTTGGCCTTAGTATAACACGAGCAATGGTGTCAGATATTAAAAGCAAAACTGCACCCATAAACATACTCAAAACCGCTAATCTTACGCCTTTTTGTCCCCAAATTTTTCTGGCCAGATGGGGAGCAATTAAACCCGCAAAACCAATTGTCCCCCCGGCACAAACTGCACAACTTGTTGCAAGACTACCAGCAAAAAGTACAGCAATTCTTACAAAATTTACATTTAAACCTAAACTAGATGCAACATTTTCGCCGCCGTTAAAAAGCTCAAGAGAAGGACTTAGACAAATAATTAAAATCAAACTTAATATTGATGGAATCAAAATAAACTTTAACTCGTTCCATCCCCTGCCACTAAAACTTCCCAGCATCCACACATAAACTGAATGCAACTGCTCACTTCTAATGGTAAGCAAAATAGAAACAACCGCAGAATAAAAACTACCAAGAGCAGTTCCGCAAAGAATTAAAGTTACCGTAGAATTTTCACCACGAGATAAAAATGCAATAGAAATTACAATTAATCCCGCAACAAAAGCTCCTGCAAAAGCACCTAAATTCTGGCAGCTTAAAAAACCGCCAAAAACTGTACCCATTCCCAAATAACCACTTAAAACAGCTCCCAAACTAGCTCCACTGGACATACCAATTATTCCAGGTTCAGCCAAAGGATTTCTAAACAAATTCTGAAAAATACAACCACTTCCACCAAGAAGCAAACCTGTTAAAATTACAAGCAAAGTTCTGGGCAACCTTAGTTTAAATAAAATGATTTTAGAGACTTCATCCAAACTACCGTTCGTTAATTTTATTGATTCAGCGCCAAAAATTAATGAAAAACTAACAGTCATTAGCAGAATAACTGGTAAAATCAAATAACTGACGACCGTTAGTTTATTTTTTTTCATAGTTTTCATCCTTTTTTCTATTGCCAGAGTATTTTTTCAACAAGTTTTACAGCTTCAATAATTCGTGGACTTGGCCGGGAGCTTATATTTGAATCAATCAAACTAACGTTCATTAGTTTAACCGCCACCAAATTTTCCCAACCATTTCTTTGAATCACATTTTGAACACTTACACCGTTTGCATCAGGAATAATAATTACCTGAGGATTTTTCGCAATAATTGACTCCTGGCTAACCATTGGATAATCTGCATCCAAATCATCAAATATATTTTTTCCACCAGCTGCATAAATAATATCATTAATAAAAGAATTTTTTCCGCAGGTTACAAAAGGTTCATTCCAGACTTCCCAGTAAACAGTTTTTCTTTCCTGAGCTTTGTGGGCTTCTGCAATAGATTCCAATTCCATTTTAATATTATTACAAATTCCAGCACTAGCAATTGAATTTGTTTTTCTACCCATATATTCAATTTCTGCCATTAAATCAGAAATATTTTTTACTTCACTTAAATATAATTCAATACCAAATTTTTCCAGAGGCAACTTTAAAAAATTATGCATCTCTTTTGAACCATAAACAAAATCAGGCTTAAAAGAAATGATTTTTTCTAAGGAAATACTTTTCCCGTCAAAACCACCAATATCTGGAATATCCAAAATTTTTTCCGGATAATCACAAAAACTCGATCTAGCACAAATCAAATCACCTTTCCCCAAAGCAAACAAAATTTCTGCACCACCTGGATTTAAACAAACAATTTTGTTTACTAAACCAGTTTCATTTTTTGAGACAGTTTTTTTCTCGTCATTTTTTTTACAGCAAGTAAATAATCCACAAAAAATAACAGCCACTACCAGAACACCAGCAGCGGCCATCAACTTGTTTCTCATTTCTTTGAATGAGATTTTTTTCATTTAGCACCCCATTCGGCGTAATATTCATCCATTGCTTTTTTAATGTCTTCTGTAATAACATCCTTTTTGCCTTCTGTGTACAAAGCCTGAATAACTTCATCCATAGAAACAATTGCACGAGCAGGGAATTTATATTTTTCTGTAATTACATCAAGGGCACTTTTATCACTGTCTGCAGCCCGTTCCATTCTGTTAAGACTTACAATTTCGCCAACAATAGTAACCTTTGCCTGACCAGTAACAATCGGATAAGTTTCTTCAATTGATTTGCCACTTGTAGTTACATCTTCAATAATAACAACCCGGTCACCATCTTTGAGTTTACTTCCCAACAAAATTCCCGCATCCCCATGATCCTTTGCTTCCTTACGATTTGAACAGTAACGGATTTCTTTTCCATAAAGTTTACTATAAGCAATAACACATGCAACGCTAAGAGGAATACCCTTGTAAGCAGGTCCAAACAAAACGTCAAAATCATCGCCAAAATTATCATGGATTGCTTTTGCGTAATATTCACCAAGCTTCATCAACTGGCTACCAGTCACATAAGCACCGGCATTCATAAAAAATGGAGACTGTCTTCCACTCTTCAAAGTAAAAGACCCAAACTTTAAAACCTGGCAATCAACCATAAAATCAATAAATTCTTTCTTGTAACTTTCCATAGTTTAATAATATCACTTTTTTGATTTTTAATCAAAAGGGGAAAAGCCTTTCCCCTGGTCGCAACTTCGTTTGCTCCACACCCCATTCTCCTAGGGGCAGCCCCCTAAAACCCCCACCCACATTTCCTCCCGCCGCCACCAAAGTCCACCGTCCAGAAACACCACCACCTGTCATCCTAAATAACACCCCGTGTCATCCTGAACTCCAAACGTGTCATCCTGAACTCCTATGATATTTGTCAATGCCATGGGAGCTCCTGACACCA
>JAEDJS010000025.1 GCA_016296205.1 Treponema sp.
AATTCTTGATAGTCTTGAAGATTTATCTCATCGCAAAAAAGATAAAAAATTATTATTGGAGAGCCTGAAATGTTAAGTTCAATTTTTGGTCTGTCAAAAGCAGCCGGTGTAATCAGTACAATCCTTGATATTCTTATTCTTACATTTATTCTTTACAAAGCCTATGAATTGATTATTAAAACAAACGGAGTTCAGATTCTGAGTGCCATTATTATTCTGGGGCTCTGTTATGTTGTTGCAATTGTTTTTAATCTTAAAACTCTTTTGTGGATTCTTAGTATTCTTGCGCCAGGTCTTGTTATAGCCTTTGCAATTATTTTTCAGCCTGAGCTTCGTAAGTTGATTTTAAAACTCGGGCAGACTAATTTTTTTAGTTTTACCAAAAAGCAGAAAGCTACTAGTGTTGATAAAGTTCTTACTGCTGCAGAAAATTTAAGTCGTGCAAAACGAGGAATGCTTGCCTGTTTTCTTAATCATGCAAAATGTGAAGAATATCTTGCCAGCGGAACTTTTTTGAATGCAGATTTGTCTTCTGCTTTACTGGAAACAATTTTTATGTACAATACTCCTTTGCATGACGGTGCCTGCTTTATCCAGGGAGATAAAATTGTTGCAGCAGGATGTATGCTTCCAAAAAGTGACAATAATGATATTGCAAAAACTTTTGGTACAAGACACCGTGCTGCTTTAGGTTTAAGTGAAGTTAGTGATGCAGTTATTCTGATAGTAAGTGAAGAGACTGGTAAATTAAGTTTGTGTTATGATTCAAAATTGCATTACGATTTGAACAGCGAGCAGATTAAACAGATTATCGAAGAAAAATGTAATATTAAACCAACTCAGGCAGAAGAAAGCGAGGACAAAGATGAATAGAAAGCAGTTCAGTGATTGGGTCCTTAAAGACTGGTGGGTAAAAATTATCTGTTTCGTAGCCGCAATTATGCTATCATATTTCCACCATGTTCAGACAATCGACTCTAAGAAATTTGTAATTCCATTAAATATTCATTCTGAAGGTGTAATGACTCCTGTTGCTTCCAGTGAAATTCTTAAGAATGTAAAGCTTGTGGTGCGTTCAGAAAATGGGGAACTTAATTCTGTAACCGAAAATGATTTTAATGCTTTTATATCGATTACAAATGAAGCATCTTCGGGACGTCAGACATTTCCAGTAATAGTTCAGCCAAGTGCAAGGCTTATGCTTCTTGATTCTCTTGAGATTAAAGTTGAACCTGCATTTGTTTCACTTGATGTTCAGGAAAAAGGTTTTGCCTACATTCCCCTTGAACCTACAATTATGGGAGAAGTTGCTCACGGCTTTAGTATTGAATCTGTAGAACTTTTCCCGGATAATGTAAAAGTCAACGGACCAAAAGATCTTGTTACTTCATTAACACGTATTCAGACAACTCGTATTCAGGTTGATGGATTAAAGGAGTCTAAAACATTTGAAGTTTATCCTGATTATACTAATAAAGTTATGTCAACGGATAAAACTGTAAAAATTCTTGCTACTGTAAATGTTATTGAATCAATTCAGGAAAAATCTTTTGAATCAATTCCTGTAGAAATCGTAAATCTTCACCAGGATTTTGAAGTTTCCAACGGACCTTTTACTGTTGATGTTACAATCGAAGGAAAACTTTTAACATTGGAAAATCTTTCTGCATCTAAGATTATCTGTGTCCTGGATGTTGGTGAAATTCAGGAAGAAGGTGATTACCAATTGAATTTAAAAGTAAATGCTCCAAATGGTGCAAAAGTTCTAAGAACAAGTACAGATAATATTTCTGTAAAAGTTGTAAAAAGAAAAGTGCAGAAGCATAAACCTAATGAAGAAGGGGAAGAGGAAAATTAATTGATTTGTGGCATTGGGTGTGATATAGTTGAAGTTAAGCGTTTTGAACAGAAAAGTCTGGATTCAAAATATATTGAACGTTTTTTTTCTGCTGAAGAAATTCAACAGGCTCCAGAAAATCAACTTTCTGTTCCATTGTATTATGCATCCAGATTTGCTGCTAAGGAAGCCTTTTCAAAAGCTTTGGGAACAGGTGTAAAAGGGTATCCTGTAAAAGATGTTTTTGTTAAGAAACTTCCCGGTGGAGCACCTTGTCTTAAAGTTCAGGGAAAAGCTCTGGAAATAGTTCAGGAAAAATTCGGTGAATGTAATTTTTTTGTTACTTTGAGTCATGAAAAAAATAATGCAGTAGCCTTTGTGATTATAGAAAAAAAAGAGGGGTAATAAATGGCAGGTTATTCATCATCAACAAAATCATATGAAAAATCAAAGAAACCTACGATTTCTTATTGGTCAAAAGAAAAAACAACTTGTCCTGTATGTAAAAAAGGTTTTGAAAGGGAAGTTCTGCAGCAGGGTGGCGGACGAATGATTGCTGGCAGCTTAACCGATGAGCTTCACAGAAACTTTGAGCCTTCAAAAAAATACGGTCGAATATATCCTCTTATTTATGATATTGGTGCCTGTCCATATTGTCATGTAGCTTTTTTCTGGAAGGATTTTACAGATATTAAGGATCCTAAGGCAATGGATAAACTATATGAAGAACAGGAAAAACGTAAAGCCAGCGTTAATACTGTTTTCCCTTATTATCAGTTAAAAAAAGAAAGAACTCTCTACGATGGTGTTGCAATGTATTATCTTGCTCTGCTAAGTTATGAACATATTGATATTGCTTATTCACCAACATTTAAAAGGGCAATGATTTCTCTTAGACTTGCATGGCTTTGTAAAGAAATCGAAAAAGTTTCCCCAGGACATAATTATGATTTTATGGCTCAGGTATTTTATAGAAAGGCTTCATTTTTTTATCAGCAGACTCTGGTAAATGAAACTGGCAGAATTGAATCTATCGAAGGCGTTGGAAATTTTGGCCCTGATGTGGACAAAAATTACGGCTATGACGGAGTAATTTACTTGACAGGACTGCTTGAATATAAGTATGGTCAGCATGAAGATGAAGAACTTCGTCTTAAAAAACTGGATGAATACAAACGGTCAATTGCCCGCATCTTTGGTCTTGGTAAATCAAGTAAAAATAAACCTGGACCTCTTCTTGAAGTTGCACGGGGACTTTATGATAATATTTCTGCAGAACTTTCTGCCAATAACATTTTGAGCGATGACTAATATTGCATTAACGTTAAGCTACGACGGAACCGATTTTTGCGGCTGGCAAAGACAGGATAAAATGCCCCAGCTTAGAACTGTTCAGGGAAAACTTGAAGAAGCTCTGGAAAAAATGCTTCGCACTCACGTTGATGTTCAGGGCAGCGGAAGGACAGACAGTGGTGTTCATGCAAAAGCACAGGTTTGTAATTTTATTAGCCCTGTTGATTCTGTTCCAGTTCAAAATTATGTAAAGGCGTTGAACGGTCTTTTACCAAAAGATATTCGTGTTTCCAGGGCAGAAATAATGGACAGGGGTTTTTCCAGCCGTTTTAACGCAACCAGTCGCATCTATCATTATTTTATGCAGACAATAAATCCACCTTTGGCTCATCAGTCCAGATATGTGTGGTATCTTTCTCACAGGCCTGATGTTGATTTGCTGAACTCTTATGTAAAAGATTTCCATGGAGAAACAGACTGCAAAACTTTTGCTGCAGCCGGAGACCAGAGTTTATCAACTTGCCGTTATATTGATAATGCCAGATTCTGGTATGAAGATGACGTTCTTGTTTTTGAAATTGAAGCAAATGCCTTTTTGTGGAAAATGGTTCGTTCAATTACTGGAACTTTAATCGGCCTTGAAAAATCAAAATCTCCTTCTGATTCATTTATGAAAATAGTAAAAAGCTGTGAGCGCAGTAATGCCGGAGTTACAGCTCCTCCTGACGGCTTGTTTTTATGGGATGTTAAATTTAACGGAATAAGACGCCATTTATAAATTTTTAAATATTTTTTACAGAAGATTTTGAGGATCCACATCTGTTTCTATATAAACATGACCGGGCACTTTATAAACCTGCAGGAGAACTTTTGCCATTTTCTGCAGAGTTGCAAGTTTTTTTGCTCTAAGAAGAATTTGAATTCTGTGATTGTTTGAAATCATTGCAAGAGGACATTCACTTGGCCCAAGAATCTGAACACCTTCTGCTTTCATGTCATTAAGGATTTTAAATGAGTCACTGGCGGCTTTTTCTGCATGATTTTTGAATTGACTTCTAAATACAAGTCTAAGCAGTCTTGTAAAAGGTGGAAATCCAAGCATTGCCCTGGTTTGAATTTCCTTTTCGTAGAATTCTTTGTCCCTGCTGTTTACAGAACAGTCAATTGCTTCCCGGTCCGGTGAATAACTTTGAACAAGAACTTTTCCGTCTGGAAAAAATCGTCCGGCTCTTCCTGCAACTTGTGTTATAAGGGAAAATGTTTTTTCAGAAGCTCTAAAATCAGGAAGGTGAAGAGATGTGTCTGCCAGTACAACACCTACAAGACTTAAATTTGGAAAGTTTAATCCTTTTGCAACCATTTGGGTTCCAAGAAGAATTGAATATTTACCGTTTTTAAAATCCTCAAGCCTTTCCTGCAATGGATATTCTTTTGAAATGTTGTCTGTATCAATTCTGAGAATTTTTTCGTTTGGAAATTTTGATTGAACTTCTGCTTCAATAAATTCAGTGCCAAAGCCAGAGTAGCCAACATCCAGAGAGCCGCATTCAGGACACTGGGATGGAACTTCTGTATTATATCCGCAGTAATGACATCTAAGCCGTTTTTCTTTTTTATGAAAAGTCATGTTTACTGAACAATTTTTGCATTTCATTTCAAAGCCACAGGAATTGCATCTGAAAAAGTGAGTAAAACCCCGTCGGTTTAAAAATAGAATAATCTGTTTTTTTTCTTCCAGAGTTTTTTTCATTTGGAAAATTAATTCCGAGGAAAGACATCCCTGGGGCTTATCAAGACTTAAATTTACAGCTTTAATTTCTGGCATTGCTCCACCGGCAAGTCGTTGTGTAAGGATGTGCTTTTCTAAAACCTTCTGTTCCATAAGATAATAGGCTTCAACACTTGGAGTTGCACTTCCCATTACCAGAGGAATTTTATTTACAGTTGCCCGATGCATTGCAACCTGCCGTCCGTGGTATCGGGGACTGGAACCGGCTTTGTATGATGAATCGTGTTCTTCGTCAATAATAATCAGTCCCAGATCTGGCACCGGGGCAAAAATGGCGCTTCTTGCTCCAATAATTACTCTTGCTTCTCTGTGAAGTATTCTCTTCCATTCAGTTAAACGCTGGCTTGGAGTTAACCCCGAATGTAGAACCGCAGCAGTATTTCCAAATCGTTTAGTAACAGCATCTGCCACCTGGGGAGTAAGAGAGATTTCTGGAACAAGATAAATTACACCTTTGCCTTCCTGCAAAACTTTTTCTGCAGAACTTAAAAAAACTTCCGTCTTACCGGTGCCTGTTTTTCCGTACAGATAGTGAAATAAATTGCTTTCTTCTGTTGGTTTTAGAATTCCGTTTACAGCATCAATCTGCTCTTTACTAAGGGTCCGCTCCTTTTTTTCAAAACTTGTTTCGTCCTGGGAAAAGCTGAAGCCTGGAATATCTGTTTCACGCTTTCCACTGGGTATCATGGCAAAAATACTTTCTCCAATGGAACACAGATAGTAGTTTGAAATCCATTTTGCAAGCTCATAAAGTTCTTTTGTTAAAAGGCTTTCCTGATCCTGAATTTTTATTATTTCTCGGATTTTTGATTCTGGAATTTTAATTGATTCTGGCAGCGATTTGTGTATTCCCACAATAAATCCTGTAAGTTTTCTGTTACCAAAAGGCACGGAAACTCGTCTTCCAAAATAAGATTCCAGATTTGTATCAGAGAACATTTCTTTTGAACCCCGGTAAATGAATGTTTCGTTCAGGGGAAGGTTCAGTGCAACATCAAAGTAAAAGGACATTTCATTCTCCCATAATAAGTTTGCAACGCAAATTTTAGATAAAGCCGCGCTATTTTAACGTTTTTTTTACAGACGGTTATTGTTGATGTTAAAAATCTTCTGATAGTCTGGGCAAATTTCCAGTAATTTTGATTTAAAGAATTTAAGGTCTTCCCAGGCAGGCTTTTTTGAATTAGGATTTTGTCTTAAAAAATTGGGATGAAAAGTAGGAACTACCATAATTGTCTGGCTCAAAGGATTGTTGTCTGTTCCAGTTGAATAGGAATAAATTTTCCCGTGAGCTTCAAATAATGTTTGTGAAGAACCAGTAATAGTCTGGAATGCGGCACGGCCTAGAGTTAGTATTGCAGATGGTTTAAGCATTGCAATTTGAGCTTTTAAAAAAGACGAACAGCTCATTATTTCGTCAATCATAGGCATCCTTGACTGAGGAGTGCGGCATTTTACAAGGTTTGTAACATAGCAGTTGGATTTTGTATCAAGCTGAATATTATAAAGCATTTTATCAAGAAGATGATCTTCATCACTAAAAGGAATCCCTGTGCTCTCATCATGTTCTGACGGAGCTTCTCCAATAACCAGAACAACTGGATTTTTTACGCCTGTTCCTTCTACTGTTCTTGCTCTTGTCTGGCATAAAATACAGCTGCTGCAGTTTTGAATTTTCTGGGAAAGATTTAAATTTCCTTTTGATTCAGTATGCTGGGCTTGAGAATTCTGTTGATTTGGTTGTGTGATATTATCAATACCGTTACTCTGGGGATTATCAATTGATTTTGAATCTTCCGGTTTTTTATATTCAGCAAGAATTTCAGTTGCGGTTCTATGCTGAATGTTTTGAAGAATTCTGGGAGTGTTTTCTTTTTCTGGAATAACTGTAATTATGTCATCTGCAAATTCAGGTTCATTTTCCGGGAAATTTGGGGAATTATATCCATAGCAGTAATTGTCTGCAATGCGTATGAAATTATAAATTGATTTTTTTTCTTCCCCAGTCATTTTTCCACCTTTATATTTCTTTTTTAATATTATAACAAAACTTGATTAAAATTCAACTGCAGGATATCTATTGAGTTATATCAAGAAAATTGCTAAAATTAAATAATATTTTAAAATAAGGGAGTTTTTCATGGTAAAGAATTTTGCAGGAAAAGTTAAGTTATTTGTTTTATTTCTGCTGATGATTTTTCCTTCAGTAAAAGTTTTTTCCCAGGTTACTGCAGATCCCCAGGATAAATTTTATATTGTTGCAGAAGGCTGGGAACTTAGAGGTGTCATTCCAAGACTTCCTTCATTAAGACCATATCCATTGAATGTTATTAAAGAAATTCTTGCTCTTGCCTATGAGAACGGAACTGAACAGGACAAGGAAATGAGTGAATTCTACAGCCAGGAAATTTTTGGCAAACCAATTCATTTTATTCTTGATACTATCGCTACTGCTAAACTTGTTGTGGGAGAAGAAAAAACCGGTTTAAAAATGGATATTCTTCCTAGTATTCAGGGGGATTTCTCATTTAAAGACGGTTTGTTTTCTTTAGGCTATATTCTTGGCGGTTATTTTACAACTAATGATGCAAAGGAAAATTTTCTTCCGATTTATGAAAACTTTGAATATGATACAATCCGTGACGGTCTTTCTTTTTATTCTTTAGGTGCCTATCTGAATTCCAATGCCGCTTTTGCCATGGGCGGAAAAAATATTTACATGCAGACTGGTGTTTACAGAACAGGCTTTGGTCCATATTTTAACGAAGGTATTTCCCTCAACGAATCTGCATATCATTCAGCAAATATTTCTTTTCATTTGAATCAGCCTAAGTGGAGTTATTCTCAGCAGCTTTCTGCTCTTGGTGCAATGAATTCTGTTGGAGGGGTTGCACCTAATAAATTTATTTCTTTCCATGCTGTTGACTTTTATCTTTTTCCAAAACTTTTGTTTACTTATTATGAATCTTTTGTTTTTGGAAGTGATTTTAATATCAGCTATCTTATTCCTGCTCCATTTATGGTTCTTCAGGGAATCAGCGGCCGCAATAATAACCTTCAGATGGGATTTGCTATTACCTATAAATTTTTCCCTGGCATTGAATGGGTTACAGACTGTATGATTGATAATATTGATGCTAATGAACTTGTTAAATTCAATTTTGATACATGCAATGAAATAGTTCTTAAAACAGGTTTTGTTTATACACCTCTTGATTCAATCTGTAAACGCCTTAGTCTTACTTATACAGCAATCAGTCCTTTTACTTATACTCACATTCCTGTTGATAACGGATATTTTGATGAGAATACTTACAATTATCAGGATTATTCAAATAACGGTATCTGTATGGGTTCCAGTTATCCGCCTAACAGCAATCGTATTTATTTTTCAATGGATTTGAATCAGGGGCGTCATTTTAATCTTAGTATTACTTCTGCATTTATGAGTCATTCTAATGTTAGTGAAAGTTTGACTGAAAATGAAGCTGCACTGTATATGCTTTCATCAAAAGGTTGTTATCCTACAGACGGAAGCTTGAATAACCATAATCATTTGCCAGACGTTCCCCATGATGGTTATGAAATCAACAATACCTTCAAACGTTACATCTTTATGAACCAGGATCACAAAATGTTCACAGTTCAGGGGGGTATTGAAGGTGATTTTGGCACAACCCGTTACAAATGGGGAAAAATGAGTGTTAAAGCTTCTTACCTTTTTGAATACATTTCAAACAAAGGAGTTGATGTAAATATTTATAACGGACAGCCCTATGAAGTTATAAAAAACGGAACCAGTGAAAACTACAAATGGAAGGGAACTGTTTATTCAACTTATTCCGATTTATTCAACGCCGCCATTGAAGCTGCAAAAATTGATAAAGCTAACTGGGTTAATAATCTTCATCAAGTAGTAGATAATTATTTTTCTATTGGATTTGTATTTGAATTTTAGGATGGAATTATGAAGGACAAAAAAAACAGAGATTACAGTTTTTATACAGAAAGTTATATTGGAAAAGTAGGTGAGCTTACTCTTAAAGGCAGCAACATTAAAGTTTTTGAAAAGCAGCTTGTTAACAATCTTCGCCATATGCTGGAATCAATTGAATGCCACATTTATACTACAAGTGGCCGCCTTTATATAGATACAAACAAAGAAGGCTGTAATGCTGTGGAATTTGCCCTTGATCATTTAATTGGAATTACTGGCTGGGCAAAAACAATGGTTGTAGAAAAATCACTGGAGGGAATTAAAGCCGGTGTAAAACAGCTTGCATTGGAAGCAAGAGAAAACGGAATCCAGACTTTTAAAATCCGTGCCCGTCGTGAAGACAAATCATTTCCTCTTGATTCCTATCAGATTGCATGCCAGGGAGCTGCAGATGTTTTTGATAACAATATTCTGAAAGTTGATGTTCATAATCCTCAGTTGACAATTTTTGTAGAAGTTCGGGAAAAATGTTTTGTTTATTCTGATGCAAAAAAAACTTGCCGGGGACTGCCGGTGGGCATGAGTGGAAAAGGTCTCTTGCTGCTTTCCGGCGGGTTAGACAGTCCAGTAGCCGGTTACAGAATGATGCGCAGGGGAATGAAGGTTGAATGTGTCTATTTCCATTCATATCCTTATACCTCAGAAGAAGCCCAGAAAAAAGTTGAAGATCTGGCCCAGACAATTGCATGTTACGGAATGGATACTCACCTTAATGTAATAAGTTTTACTGATATTCAAATGAAAATAAAAGAAAAAGCTCCGGAAGAATGGAGCACAATGATTTTAAGACTTTGCATGATGAAGGCCGCAAATCTTGTAGCAGAACGAATTAAAGCTCAGTGTATTATTACAGGTGAAAGCCTTGGTCAGGTAGCAAGCCAGACAATTGAAAACCTTAAAGTTACTGAAAGCTGTGCAGAATATCCGCTGTTAAGACCTCTTGTAGGACTTGATAAAGAAGAAATTGTTGCTACAGCAAAAGAAATCAATACTTATGAAACTTCGATTCTTCCTTATGAAGATTGCTGCGTTCTGTTTTCTCCAAAGCATCCGGTTTTGCATGCAACTGTAGAAGAAGCAGAAGAAATTTTACAGAATTGTGATTTGGATCAGATGATTCAGGAATCTTTTGAAACAAGAAAAATCCTTCGTTTTAGTGCCAGAGATTTTATCGGCAAGAACTGGGGAACAAAAGAAATAAATGATATGACTGGAATTTGTAACCCTCGTCCCAGTGATTTGTAATATATAATATGAATAAAAAAAAATTGCTACTGTTAATAGTTCAATTATCTCTGATTTTTGTTTTATCTGTAAAAATATTTCCTCAGGATACAAAAGATGATTATGTCAGTGAACTTATTGATTCAACTTTTTTGCCGGACCAGACAGATCAGCAGATAAAAAAAATTGTTCCGCTTCTGCTAGAAGGAATATGGTATAATTCAAACCGCTATATTCAATTTCACACAGAAGAAACTGATAAAAACGGCAGAAAATATTCCCAGCCAAATTTTATTCTTCGTACTTTTTATACCTGGTATGACGACAGAGCTGCAGAAAGTCCTGAGTTTTCAGAAAAATATTCAAGAGACAGAAATGATGCCACCAGGTTTGCAGAAGATGTAAAAATTGCTTTCCAGGAAATTACTCCAAGTTATTATACAGAAAAGTATGGAATTACTCAGAAATATGGTGATAACGTTTACGCTACTGCCCAGGATTTGCCTAGCGGTGCATGGATTCTAAAAATCAAGTATCCGGGAGTAAAAGAAGTTTATTCAATTCCTGTTTGCGTAATTGGAAATTATCTCTATTTGAATTTTGCAGTGCGTAATATTTCTATTGGTGATTTTGACTCTTATTCAGATAAAAGTACATTCGGCTATTATTCTTCATACTATGTAAATGATGAACTTTGGATAAGTCCAAAAGATTATTTTCCAGAGTTAAAAAGTTTTTTTGTTGATGTTGATTGTGTTTATCCCCTGCGATACTGGCTTACCAATATGGAATATGACAGTCAGCTGTCTGCTTCAATTTCTGATGGAGAAAAAAATCATATTGTTCCAAAACATCACAAGATTGGAGAAAGAAATTATACATGTGTTCAGGGACGGGGAAGAGTAATACGGAATTTAAAAAAACAGCTTACACTTCCAGAGCCATGTTTCTTTAACAGTGTAAAAATTGTAAAAAAATCCTATGACTACGATTCAGAAGGAAATAAGATAAAAGAAAATATTCAGGAAAAAATAGTCCCTACAATTGTTGCTTTTGGAAATCCGTATATGGAACTTGACCACAGCGGAAAAAATATTCTTCAAATTGTAGAAGAGGCCAACAGTCGTAAAAAGCCTTTACCTCCGCCAGTTTTTCCTCCTCATGGTATTCTTGATTTCCATTGGGAAGTACTGGAGTTAAATCAGAATTACAATAGAATGCATTCAATATGGAGAAAAAATTTTGAAAAACTTAATTAGTATTTTCTGTATAATTGTTTTTCTTCTTTTAGATTTAATTTCATGTGCTTCAACAAAAAAGATAACTGAACCTGTTGATTTTCCTTTACTAAAAGAAAATCCTGTGTTTAATATTTCCGAAAATAATATAAAAGTTCAGGCGGAAAATTTTTTTATTTCTGATTCAGATGGTGCAAGAATTTTACATGATAATAATGCCGATGAAGGTTTTTGTGTTCAGTTAAAGGATAAATCTGTTTATATTTCATCCGATTTTGTTCTTTCAAAAGGCTTCTGGGAAATCCTGCTGTGCGAAAAAGCTTCAATTAATGGAAAATGCAATTTTATTCTTTCTTTGAACGACTTTTTGTATAAGGTAAAACCAAGTGATCCTCCTTTAGGAACTTGGGAATTAACAACACGGACTCCCTGTTATTATAATGCGGAGGAAAATCAGACTGTTAGAATAACAATTATGCCGGATTTTAAAAATCAGTATCTTACCAGTGGACCAAAAATTGATTATATTCTTTTTATTAAACGATAATTATTAAACGATAATATAAAAAATGCAGCAAAACATTTGTTTTTACGATGTTTTTCTAGAGTTTTGGAATCTTTGGTTTAGAGAAATTTTTAATCATATTCTGTAAAAGTTCCTGGGCTTTTTCGTTTGTTAATTCTTCATCCGGTTCGTGATACTTTACAAGATTTGATGGAATTTCATCCAGAAATCTGCTGGGTTTGCATTCATTTGTGGAATTCATTCTGTGTCTCTGGCGGCAGGAAGAAATAAACAGCCTGTCCTGGGCTCTTGTAACTGCAACGTAAAAAAGTCTTCGTTCTTCTTCTACAGCTGCATCTCCGCCGTCTTCAACAGCACGAGCGTGAGGCATTAAGTCTTCTTCTGCACCGGCAATAAATACAATTGGAAATTCCAGGCCTTTACTGGCATGAATTGTCATCATGTTTACTTTGCCTTTATCTTCGCTGTCGTCTAAATCGTCACGACTTAAAAGAGTAATTCGGTTAAGGTATGCATAAAGAGAAGTATCGGTGTTTTCCGGATTGTTTTCCCATATTTCAATACTTTTAATAAGGCTTTCGATGTTCATGTATTTGTAACGTGCTGCCTTATCGCTTTTAGGATTTTCCATCAGCAGGTAATCCCAGTAATTTATTTCTTCTACCATTGCCCGGATTTTTTTTGAAAGACCTTTTCCCCCAAGCATTACTTTGTGTTCATCAATCAGCTTATAAAAATCTTCAAGATCCTGGCGGACTTTTTCTGTAACAAAGGTTCTGGCAATTTTACCGCTTGCTTCTGTTGATTTTTCAATTTCGCCGGTTCCTGCAAAAAGTGAGTTTTCATTTTTTGATATTTCTGTAAGTTCACCTTCTGAATCTTCGTAATAAATTCCATGGCCGGTAACAATATTTTCTATTGCACCAAACAGACTTGTGTGAAAGTAAGAGGCGGCTTTGTTAAGGCTTTCTATTGCTGATCTGCCAATTCCACGGCGTGGAGTGTTGATTATGCGCAGAAGGTTAATATCGTCATCGTGGTTTGCTATAACCCTCAGATAACTGATAATATCTTTTATTTCCTTTCGTTCATAAAAGCTTGTTCCGCCACTCATTGTATATGGAATATTTGATTCAAGAAATGCTTCTTCCAGGGCTCTTGATTGAGAATTGCTCCTCATAAGAACTCCAAAGTCATCATATTTTCTTTTTTCATCAAAACAGATTCCCTGAATGGCTTCTGCTATAAAACTTGCTTCGGCGGCTTCATTTTCCGGAAGATAAACTTCAATTGGTTTTCCGTCTCCAGAACCAGTCCATAATTCCTTGTCTTTTCTGTTTGTGTTGTTTTTTATTACACCGTTGGCAGCTGCCAGAATTGTTCCTGTGGAACGGTAATTTTGTTCCAGACGTATTTCCTGCATTCCCGGAAAATCTTTTTCAAAATTAATAATGTTTTCGTAGTCAGCACCTCGCCAGGAATAAATAGACTGATCATCATCTCCCACAACAGCCACATTGTTTTCTGCCAGCAGATGCATAAATTCGTACTGCTGATGACTTGTATCCTGAAATTCATCAATCATAAGATATCGGAATCTGTCTTTATATCTGGCAAGAATTTCCGGATGTTCCCTGAAAATTTTTATTGGAAGAACAATAAGGTCATCAAAATCAACTGCATTGTAAAGCTTTAATCCTTCCTGATATCCGTTGTAGAGATCCTGGTAAATTTTTGTTTCATTGTCCCAGGTTTTGCGGCCGGTTTTAATATCAGAAATAATTCCCCCAATTTTGTAGATATCCATTGAATCTGAGGAGTAATGAAGTTCCCGTCCTGTTTCTTTGATTAATGCGTTTCGGTCAGTTTCATCATATATTGAAAAATTTGGTCTAAAGCCGATTGATTCAATTTCCTGTCTGAGAATTTTTACACCAAATGCGTGGAAAGTACTTACTGTAAGATTCTGCAGTTTTTTGTTTGTGAGCCCCTTAATTCGTTCCTGCATTTCTTTTGCTGCCTTATTTGTAAAAGTGAGGGCAAGAATCTGGCTTTGAGGAATTCCATGTTCCAGCATATTTGCAATTCGATAAGTAATTACACGGGTTTTACCGCTGCCTGCTCCGGCAATAATGAGAATTGGTCCTTCCAGTGTTACTACAGCTCTGTACTGTTGTGGATTAAGCTGGTCTTTTAGTGATTCCTCTAAAGTCATGTTAAGTAATATAACAATATTCATTTGCAAATTCAACAATTTCGTGGTAAAATATTATAATGATTTTTAGTCAGTTGAATTTGAAATTCAGCGACAAAATTAAAGAGGTTTATATGAATAAAAAGGCATCAGCATTTCTTTCAAAACACAATTTTCCAGTTCATGCAGATATTAACGCAATGGTTGATTCTCTTCTGTTTGACATGAATGAAGGTCTGGCAAAACGTCCCGCCGCAGAAGATATGATTAAAACATATTCAAATCCTCCGGAGTCAGCTGCTGCAGGTAAAAGTGTTATTGTAATTGATGCAGGCGGAACAAATTTCCGTTCATGCCTTCTTACATTTGACCAGTTTGGAAAGGCAAACATTGATTTTATGGAAAAAACAACAATGCCTGGTACAGAAAAAGAACTGAGCCGCAGAGAATTCTTTGATAAATTTGCAGAAAATCTGGAACATTTAAAAGACAAATCAGCAAATATTGGTTTCTGTTTTAGCTATCCCATGACAATTACAGAAGACGGAGATGGAATTCTTATTGGTTTTTCAAAAGAAATCAAAGCTCCGGAAGTAGTTGGCTGTGCAATCGGTAAAGAACTTAAAGCCGCACTTTTAGCCCACGGATGGTCAAAAATCGACAGAATTACTCTTCTTAATGATACTGTTGCTGCTCTTCTTGCTGGAGCCGCATGCCCGGATGAAGGTCAGCTTTATTCAAGTTATATCGGATTTATTCTTGGAACTGGAATGAATGCAGCATATATTCAGCCGGAAAATAAAGAACTTGGTATTTCTAAGCAGATTATTGTGTGCGAAAGCGGAAAGTTCGATAAAATTCTCTGTTCTGATTTTGATAAAGCATACGATGCAAAAAGCAGCAAGCCTGGAACTTCACTTATAGAAAAACAGTGTTCAGGGGGCTATATGGGGCCTTTAGCTTATGAAATCGTTCATACTGCTGCAGAAGAAAAACTGTTCAGTGATAAATTCAGTGAAAGCCTGATGCAAATAGAAAAACTTTCTTTCATCGAAGTAAACAAATTCCTTTGTTCTCCATATTCAACAGGTTCAATTCTTGGAGCTAAAGCACTGGAATCTGCTACAGAAGAAGATTACGATCTGCTTTTTACAATTCTTGACGCTATGGTAGACCGTTCTGCCCGTTGTGCTGCCACAATTCTTACAGCTTGTGTAATTCAAAGCGGCGAAGGTAAAAATCCAACAAAACCAGTATGCATTCTCTGCAACGGAACAACTTTCTACAAAGGTTATAAAATTAAATCAAGAGTTGATGCATATCTTGAAGAAGTGCTTGTAAAACAGCGGAACCTTCATTACGAAATAATTGAACGTGAAAATGACATTACTCTTGGTACTGCCATTGCCGGCTTAATCAGCTAGAAACTGACTGCTGTAGTAAAAAAATATCTGTTGGGCTGTTGTATTATTGAATTATTGGAATCTTTCTGATAAAATACAGTCCAACGTGTCAAATTTTTTAGAGGGGAATCTATGTCTCGGGGATCTGCATTAGGAAAATCTCTTTTACTCATTATTTTAATAATCATTCTTGTTCTTGGCGGACTTTTATGGTTTGATTTTCTTGGAATTATTCACGCAAAGAAGATTTTTGCACCTGTGTACAGACTTTTTGGACTTGCTCCTCAAACTTCAGAAATAATTTCCAATCCAGACTCTCTTGTTCAGGCTGATTTAGACAATGACAGATTTAGAAAACGTCTGGAAGCACTTGATATTCGTACAGAAGAACTTGATAAACGTGAATCAGATCTTGTAACTGCAGAAAATTCTAACAGTCAGATGGCCCAGGAACTGGAAGACAGAAGAAATTCTCTTGATGAACAGGAAAAAACATTAAACTCCAGACTAAAAAAATACGATGATAGAAGTGCGAACATCGAGCAAATTGTTGCAGACCTTAATGGTATGCAGCCTGTTAAAGCTGTTGCAATCTTAAATGAAATGGATGATCAGGATGTTATTGACGTTCTGAGAAAAGCCACAGAAGTTGCCCAGCGTAACGGATCTGCTTCACTTGTTGCTTACTGGCTTTCACTTATGCCGGCAGAAAGAGCCGCTGTAATTGAACGTAAAATGGCCAATAAGCCTTTGCACATGGAATAAAAGCCTGTGAGTGATCCAGAATACAAAATTTCGGTGTTCTGGAGGTAAACTCATGCAGGCATTGAACATCCAGCTTGATTCTGTTGACATTAATCAGAAAATTAATGTTAACGCCGGCTTAATGCAGGGAAGCACTAAAGTTGAATCAAATTATGCAGGTCCATCTTTTGCAGAATTACTGCAATCATTTAACAAAGACAATGCCACGGACGGTATCACCAAAGACTCTTCTCAGGTAAATCAGGTAAAAGATTCTGACAATTCAGAAATTCACAAATCTGATGATTCACTTGCAGAAGAAGATAAAAAAAATCAGAAGAATTCTAAGAAAGAACCGGTAAAGAAAAATCAGGATTTAGAAAAAATACCAGAAGCTGTTTCTCAAGAAATAATTTCGTTTGTTCCGGAAAATACAGTTGTAGAAAATTCGGAAATTAAAAACGAGATTTCAATTGATGTTGATTTAAACCAGCCAGTTGAACAGAATCAATTGAAGCTTCCTTCCCAAAATGTTGAATTTGCCAGTTTGATGGAAAAATTCAACGTAAAAGAAGAAGGCCCGGAATTATCTGAACTTGTTGAACCTGATGATAAAAATCTTTTAGAAAAATTTAAATCTGATGTTTTTAAAAAATCAAAAGATTCAGATTTTAATCAGTCTAAAAACAAACAGTCAAAAAATACAGAAAAGAAATTTACAGTAATCGATGAACGTGGAAGCTTGAGCAAAGAAATTAACGCAAAAGAATCAAAGTCAAAACTCCATACAGAAGTTACATCAAGTAAAAACAATCAGCTGGATTTGACAATGACAGTCGAACAGAATGCTCAGGACAATATTCTTGTAACAAATAATCAGAGTGCATCGGCAGACGGTTCTGCATTCCAGTCAATGTTAAGAAACAACATTCAGCAGAATGCACCTGAATTTGTAAAAGCAACAAATATTGTTTTAAGAGATTCAAATAATGGAACAATCAACATGATTTTAAAACCAGAAGCTCTTGGTAACGTTAAAATTCGTGTTGAACTTACAGACAAAGGTGTTCAAGGTGTTATTACTGTTCAGTCAGAAGAAGCATTCAACGCATTTAAAGACAGTCTTGCTGATTTAAAGAATGCGTTTAAAGCCAGTGGTTTTGAAGATGCCGGATTCAGACTTGATCTTGCAAATAATGGTTCAAATTCCGATTCTCAAAATCATGGTCAGAATCAGAATTTTATTAATCAGATGATGGCAAATAATTATTATGAAGAGAATTTCACAAGTTTTGAAGAATTCACTTCAGATAATTTTTCAAATGCCGAAGTTAATTATAACTCTAAAAATCTTGTGAATATTGTTGCATAGATTTGATATTAGAAAAAAAAGGAGAGGACAATGGAAGTTGGCGCAAAACCAATGCTTTCTTCTGAAGAACAGTTTAAGGTTCAGATGGAAGTTGATAATTTTAACAAAAAGCTTGATGCCGAAAAGGGCAGACAGACTCAGCATTCTTTGGGAAAAGATGATTTTCTTAAGCTGATGATTACACAGCTCCAGAATCAGGATCCAACTTCACCAATGGAAAATACTGAGTTTATTTCCCAGATGGCAAATTTCTCTTCTTTGGAACAAATGACAAACATGAATGCAGAATTTGCAAAAATGAACAATATGCTTATATCTTCCAGCGCAGTTAACACAATTGGAAAAACTGTGGAACTTAACGTTGGTGATCAGATTACAACAGGTGTAGTTCAGGCTGTTACAACCGGTCATAATCCACAGGTTAAAGTAAACGGCATGTATTACAATTACGATTCAATTAAATCAATTTACTAGAGGGTAGCTATATGATGAGATCACTTTATTCAGCAGTAAGCGGCATGCAGAATCACCAGACACGCATGGACGTTATTGGAAACAACATTTCAAACGTAAATACTTATGGTTTTAAAAGAGGCCGTGTAGACTTTCAGGATATGATCAGTCAGCAGCTTCAGGGAGCCGCTCGTCCTACAGAAGAAAAGGGTGGTGTTAACCCTAAAGAAGTAGGTTTGGGAATGAGTGTTGCTGCAATCGATACAATTTTTACACAGGGCAACCTTCAGTCTACAAGTGTTGGCACAGACCTAGCAATTCAGGGCAACGGTTTCTTTGTTATGAAGAGTGGTGAAAATACATTCTTTACTCGTAACGGTGCTTTTGGTATTGATAAAAACGGAACACTTGTAAATCCTGCCAACGGTATGCGTGTTCAGGGATGGATGGCTCAGGAATTAAATGGTCAGACATTGCTTAACACATCTGCCAGTGTAGAAGACCTTGTGATTCCAGTAGGACAGAAAGATCCACCAAAGGCAACAACAAGAGTTCACTATCTTTGTAATCTTGATAAAAATACTCCGGAAATTCCAGAAAACCCAACAGCTGATCAGATTGCAAAAGGAACATGGCAGACAGCAATTGATATTTATGACACTTATGGAAATAAACACGTTTTGCAGATGAACTTCAGCAAAGTTCGTGGTGCACCTAACCAGTGGACTGTTTCTACAGTAGTTGATCCACAGAATGCAGATGCTACACAGACACGTGTTGGTTTTAATACAACAGACGGAGTAAACAATACTTATACTTTGAATTTTGATAATGCCGGCCGTCTCCTTTCTATTGCAGACAGTGCAGGAAATGTTTCTAATGATGAAGGTGAAATTGTTCTTCAGGGATCTTACAATGTTCCTGATTCAAATCCAGATGCTAACGGAAACCCATACCGTCAGACATTCAGCCTGAATCTTGGTACAATCGGTTCAATGGAAAATACAATTACACAGAGTGCATCAAAGAGTTCAACAAAAGCAAATGAACAGGACGGATATAAATTAGGTTACCTTGATAACTTTAAGATTGACTCTAATGGCGAAATCACTGGTGTATATTCAAACGGTTCAACAAAAACAATCGGTAAAATTGCAATGGCATCCTTTACAAACCAGGGTGGCCTTGAAAAGAAAGGTGATACAACTTTTGTAGAAAGCATTAACTCTGGTATGGCAAATATTGGTGAAAGTGGAGTTGCAGGTAAAGGCAGCATTCTGGCAGGAACTTTGGAAATGTCAAACGTTGACCTTACTGAACAGCTTACTGATATGATTGTAACTCAGCGTGGATTCCAGTCAAACGCAAAGACAATCCAGACTGATGATACAATGCTTGATACAGTTCTTAGTCTTAAACGATAATAGAATCATATAACCGCCTCTAAGGTCCTGTAATTGGTGATTGCAGGACCTTTTTTTTGTATTTTTTACAATAATATGTTATAATTAAAGATACTAAGGAGAATACATGAATAAATTTAAATCTATAACAATTTCACTTCTTTTGATGGCTGCTGTTTCTTATGGATTTTCAGATACTTTTACAAAAGAAAACAAGGATGCTGTTGCTTCTGGGTTAAATGATTTTGCTTCTCAGTTACTTTATACTGTTCCTTCTGATGCAGTTCAGCTTAACAACTGGCAGGATTCATTTATTGGAATGCTTTTTCCTAGTATGTTTCCAAAAATTGGCGGCGGTTTTTCTTTGGGTGTTACTAAAATTTCAACTACTGGATTAAAGTCTGCCTCAGAATCAATTTCAACTGGTCACCAGAATTTTCTTTCTTCAATTAAAAGTGCATACAGTCTTTCTGACGCAACTAAATTTACAGAAATTAATTTTGGAAATATTCCGGATAATTATGCACTCCCAACAGCTGCTGCAGAAATAAGATTTGGTGGCTTCTGGATTCCTGTTGACTGGGGTGTTTCTTTTGCCACATCACAGCCTTCTCTTTTTAATCTGGATTTTGAAAATTTTGGTTCTGTTAATAATTCGGCTAAAACAATCAACTTTGAAAAATTAAATTTTTCTACATGTTTTGATATGATTGATTTTGGTGCCGATATGCGCATCAGACTTCTAAAGGAAAGACTTGTTTTCCCAAGTGTAAGTTTTGGCGGAGGTTATCACTTTAGCCGGGGAACTTTCTGTTTAACTTCAAAAGATAACAGTGAACTTTCGGGATCTTCTCTTGTTCAGTCAACTGATTCACAAATTAATGTGGCTTATACCGCTCATCTTGCTTTTGCTCAGCTGCAGTTTTCTAAAAATTTCTTTTTTGTTACATTTTATGCAGGAGCCAGAGGAATTGTAACAAAACAGGAAAATGCCTGGAATTATACTTATAAAGATGAACTTTCTGATGGATCTTCTACGCTGCAAGTTAACAGTGCAGAAGACTTTCAGACTGTTTCCAGTGGTCAGGAACCTGTAAGTGGGTTTATTCACGGAACATTTGATTTACCAGGGGTAGAGGCTCAGGTTTATGGTGGATTAGGTTTTAATATGGGGCCTGTAGAGCTGGGATTTGGAGTGAGTTATGAAATCCGTCACCAGATTTTTGGTGCAAATGTTGCTCTTCATTTAAAAATTTAAAAAAATTAATAAAAAAAAGTGATTTTTTGCATTTTTGTTATTGACAAAAAATAATAAAAATTGTATATTCTAAACATCACTTGCCGGTGTAGCTCAGTTGGTAGAGCGGAGGACTGAAAATCCTTATGTCGTCAGTTCAAATCTGACCGCTGGCAATAAACTTCTTGAGAAATCAGGAAGTTTTTTTTTGCAGTTTTGATTTTTCTATTTTTAATTTTGTCATTAATCAATTTATAACTTTCAACTATCTAAACTTGTTTGAAATCCACTTTTTTGTTATAATATTAATATATTTTTTTATGGTGGGAAAAATGAAAATTGTTTTTGCCGGTGGTGGCACTGGTGGTCATATTTATCCGGGTATTGCTGTAGCTGATGAGCTTTCTAGAATTGCCAGAGAACAGGGAAGAGAATGCCAGATTTATTGGATTGGCAACAATTCTGGCATGGATAAGAATATTGTAGAGAAATTTTTAATTCCTTCAGATAACAAGGAAGCTGTTTCTGATTCTTCTAAGTCAATTACAAAATTTTATGGAATTCCATGCGGAAAACTCAGACGTTATTTTAGCATTAAAAATTTTTTTGATGTTTTTAAAATTGTTTTTGGTCTTATAAAAAGTTTTTTTCTTTTGTTAAAAATTAAACCAGATTTTGTTTTTTCAAAAGGGGGATTCGTAAGTGTTCCTCCATGTATGGCAGCTAAATTCCTTCATATTCCATATTTTACTCATGAATGTGATGCAACTCCCGGGCTGGCAACTAGATTGAATGCTAAAGGAGCAAAAAATATTCTTGTTTCTTACGATGATACAATCAATATGCTTTCTTCTGGTTATAGAAAAAAATCAATCAAAACTGGAAATCCAGTAAGACCTGTTTTTTTTAAAGATTCTTCTCTAAAAGGCAAAGAATTTCTTAATATCTCTGATTCTAACAAAAAGCCGGTTGTTCTTGTTCTTGGAGGCAGTCTTGGGGCTTTGCAGGTAAATAATTTGATTGCAGAAAATATTAATCAGATTACAAAAGATTTTATTGTTGTTCATCAAACTGGAAGAACTTATGCAAAAGAAAATCCAGATAAAATGCAGATTACTGATTCTTACAAACCTTTTGAATTTATTTATGACGAAATGCCTTCTGTAATTCAAGCGGCAGATATTATAATTTCAAGAGCTGGTGCTAATTCAATTTGCGAATGTTCTGCTTGCGGCAAACCAATGATTCTTGTTCCATTGTGTGGTTCTGGGACAAGAGGTGATCAGGTTGATAATGCTAAAGTATTTGAAAAACAAGGTGCTGCTTATGTTCTTATGGGAGAAGATGTTAACGGCACAAAACTTATGGAATATCTTAATAATTTAAAAGATGTAAATACCAGAAAACAATTTGCAGAAAATTCAAAGAAATTAACTGGTAATATTAATCCTGCAACAACAATTGCGCAGTTGATTTTAAACGAGGTAAAGTGATGAGTGCATTAGACTGGGTATTTGTTGTTTTTATTTTGCTTATTGCTATTGTAGGTTTGTTTAAAGGCTTTATAAAACATATTTTTGGTAAACTTTCTATTGTCCTTGGAATATGGGGTGCTTTTTTGTTTTATAAATATCTTACTCCTTATGTCCAGAAAATGATTTCAAATACTTTTCTTGCTGATGCAATTGCATTTGTATTGATTTTCCTTGTTATTTATCTTGTAATTATGATTATTGGTTCAATCCTTGGAAAAACTTTTGATGGAGAAATTTTTAACGGGCTAGACCGGTTCTTAGGATTTTTAATCGGTGCAGTAGAAGGGCTTGCGTTTGTTGCTTTATTCCTGTTTGTTATTTCCAGTCAGCCTTGGTTTGATATAACTTCAATTACTAATAACAGTGTTTTCTATAAAATCCTTCATCCCATTTTTACTATAACTGGAGTTGCCAATGTTTGAAAATATAATTCATCAGGAAGTAGTAAAAGATCTTTCTGTTGATATTGTAAATCACAAACTTCCTCAATCAATTTTGTTTTATGGTCCTAGTGGTTCTGGTAAACTAACTTGTGCTCTGGAGCTTGCAAGAATTTTATCATGCACAGCCGAACTAAAAGGTTCCTGGAACTGTAACTGCACAAGCTGTAGAAGTCATAAATCTTTATCAAGCAATGTTGTTCTTCTTTGCGGACCTGGAGACAGAGGTCTTGAAATAAAAGCGGCAAAAAACAATCTTCTTTATCAGGCCTGCAATAATTCACGGCATCTTGAAGCTGCCCGATACCTTTATATAAGGGCTGTAAGAAAATTAACTGCAAGATTTAATAATGTTCTTTGGGAAGGCAACAGTGTTTTTTCTGAGATAATTTCGTTTATTAATGATATAAATGAACAGCTTGAGTTGATTCTTCCTGGTGTTCAATTGCCGGAAGTAACAGATCTCCAGGGAATTTTAGATATTATCGAAAAAAAATCTGATCAGCTGGAACAGAAATATCTTTACGATTCACTTCCTGTAAATCAAGTTAGAAATATTTCAAGCTGGGCACATCTTTCTGCTGAAGGTGAAAAGAAAATCGTAATTATTCAGAATGCAGATTGTATGGCTGATGCTGCCCGTAATGCACTTTTAAAAACACTTGAAGAGCCTCCTAGAGATACAATGTTTATTCTTACAACTAAAAAACGTGGTGCAATTTTGCCAACGATTTTAAGCAGGGTAAGAACATATCAGTTTGGACAGAGAAACCCGGAACAAGTTAAAGAAGTCATTACGAGAATTTTCCATTATATTCCGCCAATGGATCAGAAAATTCCCGACACTGTAGAAAAATTTCTTTATTGCTATCTGCCGGTAAAACCAGAACAGGTTCAGAAGCTTGCGGTTAAATTTTTTATTTCCATTGCAGAAGGCCATATTCCTGATATTTCAGAAACTTTAAAAGTATGCCAGAATTTTGAACCTAGAATTTTATTTAAAATTTTTCTCCAGGGAATTATTGAAGCCCAGCATGTTTTGGTTCATAGTGCAGGCGGTTGCTTTGCTTCTGAGAAGGTTTTGCAGCTTATTCAAAAATGTAACAATAACGTTTTTATTGTGAATCAAAATCCGGCTGCAAGTCTTGAAGAACTGGCAAGAAATCTGATGCTTGTAAATAAAACAAATTCAATGATATTCAGACAGGTTTTAAATCAGGAAAATTAAATGAATAGTTTTGTCCATAAGGCTAGTGCAAAAATTTCAAAGCTCTCAGATCAGCAGGTAGAAAGTCTTCTCGAAGAATTAAATGAAGAAAATGCTTTATTGAAATCTATTCTTGGGTCACTGTCTACCGGCCTTATTATTACTGATGTAAACTGGAATATTCTTGAATTTAATAAAGCGGCAGAACGATATTTTTCTTCTAGCCTTGAGTTTTCAAAAAATATTCTTGATGTTGTAACGGATAAAGAAATCAACAATTTTATTGCTGATACAATTAAAAAAAATTTTTCAAATGTTTCCAAAGAATTTTCTGTTGAAATGAGTGATGGAAAAGTTCATTTTATTGCTGTTAAGATTCTTCCTTTTTTGCTTAAAGGCGAAATATCCGGTAATATTATTACTGCTGATGATGTTACAGAAAAAAGACTTCAGGATGTGCTTGTTCATCGTATGGAAGGTTTGCAGTCTCTTACTAATCTTGCAGCTAGTGTTGCCCATGAAATTAAAAATCCTTTGGGAGCAATTTCCATTCATATTCAGCTTTTGCAGAGGTCAATTAAGAAAGCAAGAAATGGTGACGGAAGTTTGCCTGATAAAAAATTTTTAGAAAATTATCTTGATGTTGTTAACGAAGAAATTGATTCCTTGAATAAAATTGTTGTTGATTTTCTGTTTGCTGTGCGACCAGTTCAGGCAAAATTGGAATTTAAAAATCCAATGGAAATTGTCTGCAAAATCGGACAGTTTTTTGAACCGGAATTTCATAGTAAAAACGTAAATTTAAAAATCAATAATACTTCCTCAGATTTAAAACTTCTGATTGATGAAAAGCTTTTTAAAGAATGTGTAATAAATATTATTCAAAATGGATTTGCAGCAGTTTGCCAGAGATTTGAAAATTCACAAGGTGGAGAAATTCAAATAGAATCAAAAACTAAGGATGACTTTTTTTATCTTACAATTGCCGATAATGGAACCGGAATGGATGAACAGACAGCCGCAAGAATTTTTGAACCTTATTTTACAACAAAAGCAAATGGCACAGGACTTGGGCTTACAACTGTTTATAAAATTATTAAAGAATTTAACGGTGATATAAATGTAAAAAGTGTTTTAGGAAAGGGAACCATATTTACAATTCAACTTCCTGTTCCTCAAAGCAGTACAAAACTTCTTTCCTAGGTGGTAAATATGCAGTGGACTTTATTGATTATTGATGATGAAAAAAATATTCGTGAAGGTCTTGCCCTTAATTTTGAGCAGGAAGGTTATAATGTTAAAACTGCTGCAGACGGAAAAGAAGGCCTTAAATTAATAGAAAAGGGAGACATTGATCTTGTTATTACCGATCTTAGAATGCCAGGAATAACAGGTGAAGAAGTGCTTCAAAAAGTAACAACTGAAACTCCCGGCATCCCAGTTATTGTGTTAACAGGCCACGGAAGTATTGATAGTGCAGTTGATGCAATGCGTCATGGAGCTTACGATTTTTTAACTAAACCCCTTAATCTTGATCAACTTAATCTTATTGTAGAAAGAGCATTAAAAAGCCAGGAACTAAAAATTGAACACCAGGAATTACAGAAAAAAATTCTAGAAAATAATCAGTTCAGCAAGTTGATTGGTAATTCTCCTGCAATGAATCAAGTTAAGCTTCTTATACAAAAAGTTGCTTCAAGCAATGCAAGCGTTTTAATTACTGGCGAAAGTGGTGTTGGCAAGGAAGTTGTTGCAGACTGTATTCACAATCTTTCCAAGCGGAAGGATAATAGCTTTATAAAAGTGAATTGCGCCGCATTAAGTGAAACTCTCCTGGAAAGTGAATTGTTTGGCCACGAAAAAGGATCTTTTACCGGAGCCGAAAAACTTCAAAAAGGTAGATTTGAACTTGCCCATAACGGATCAATTTTCCTTGATGAAATCGGCGAAATAAATCAAAATGTTCAGGTTAAAATTTTAAGGGTTCTTCAGGAAAAAAGTTTTGAAAGAGTAGGTGGTGAATCTACAATTTCTGTTGATACAAGAATTATTGCAGCTACAAATAAGGATCTGGAAAAACTTGTAAAAGAAGAAAAATTTCGTGAAGACTTGTACTACAGGCTTAATGTAATTCATATTCATGTTCCTCCTCTTAGAGAAAGAAAAGAAGATTTGCCTCTGCTAATTTCTCACTACCTGGAAGAATTTAATAAAGAAAATTCCAAAAACATTAAAGGTCTTGATAAAAAAGCCAAAACTGCTGTTTATAATTATAACTGGCCGGGAAATATTCGTGAATTGAGAAACTGCATTGAAAGTGCAGTTGTTTTATGTTCCGATGATGAAATTTCTTTGCAGGATCTTCCCCCTAATGTAAGCAAATCTGCAACTGATGATTATATTTCTATGCCTCTTGGAATAACAATTGACGAAGCAGAAAAATTGATTATTCAGGCTACACTTTCTAAATATCAGAATAATAAATCTAAAACTGCAGACGTTCTTGGTATTGGAAGAAAAACACTTCTGCGCAAATTAGAGGAATATGGCCTTGAGCAAAATTTATGAAGAATTAGGAAAACTCCTGAATCAAACACTTGAGAGGGGCCAAATAAAATTTGTAAAAGTAGATAATCCTCTTACAGAAGAAGTGCTAAAAGAAGCAAACAGTAATGCAGATCAAAATAAGCCAAAAGAAAAGAAACAGTCAAAAAAATCAACTGGACCTGCAATTTATAAATCATTTCAAATTGATGCAAAACTGGAAGCTTCTTTAAAAATTTTAGGCTGTAATATAAATTCAACAGATGAAGAAATAAAAAAAGCTTACAAAGAGAAAATAAAATATTTCCACCCGGATAAGTATGACAATAACGAAATAGTAAAAAATATTGCAACTAAAAAAACAGCACAAATTCTGGAAGCTTACGAATATATTCTGAGCAAAAAAAATAATTTCCTCAAATAATTAAATAACTGTTCCTTCCGGAATAATTGCTCCTTTTCTGATAACTATAATTCCGTCTGCTACAAAATATGTTCCGTGATCGCCGTTTTCATAATTTTTACCGTCTACATTAATTCTGCAGTTATTGCCAATGCGGCTGTTTTTATCAATTATACATTTGTTGATTTTACAGTTTTTGCCGATTCCAATGTGTGGTCTTTTTATTTCATCGCTGGCAATTATGCTTTCATAACTTTCGTAGTAGTCGGCACCCATCATAAGAATTCCGTTTAATTCACAGCCTTCCCTGATTATTGAGCGAACACCAATTACACTTTGAACAATTTTTGAATCAGAAATTACGCATCCTTCACTAGCCAAAGTATTTGTCATTTCTGCGTGATTGATTTTACTTGGGGGAAGATTTCTAGGATGAGTATAAAATGGTTCTTTTTCATTATAAAAATTGATTTTAGGAATTGGTTTTGTAAGCTCCATACTTGCGTCGTAGAAATTTTTAATAGTACCAATGTCTTCCCAATAACCGTCAAAAATATAGGAACGAACCTTTTTCTTTGTTATTGCCAGAGGAATTATTTCTTTACCAAAATCTGTCATGTAATTGTTGAGCATTTCATCCATTACATCTGCGTTAAAAATATAAATTCCCATTGATGCCAGATATTTTTCTGTTCCCGGAGCCTTCCATTCATCTGTTAATAATTCTGATTTTGGTTTTTCTATAAACGAAACAATTTCATTATCCTGATTGATTTTCATAATTCCAAAACCTTGAGCTTCTTTTTCTGGAACTGCTTTTGTTGCAATTGTAATGTCTGCTCCACTGGCAATATGTTCATCTAAAAATTCATTCAGGTCCATTTTGTAAAGCTGGTCGCCGCTAAGAATAATATAGTGAGTAGGATTATGATCTTTAAAATGTTTTAGATTTTTTCTTACGCTGTCTGCAGTTCCTTCATACCAGCCTTCATGTTCAATTGTCTGTTCTGCAGCAAGAATTTCAACAAAGCCATTACTGAATCTGTCAAACTGGTAAGTTTTTGCAATGTGATGGTGTAATGAAGCAGAGTTGAACTGTGTTAAGAGAAATATTTTATTCAAGCCAGAGTTTATACAGTTAGAAATAGGAATGTCTACAATTCTGTATTTTCCTCCAAAACTTACAGCAGGTTTGGATCGCTCTTTTGTAAGAGGATAAAGTCGAGTGCCTTTTCCTCCTCCTAAAATAATGGAAAGTACTTGTGTTTCTTTTCTATCTTTCATGATGGCTC
>JAEDJS010000082.1 GCA_016296205.1 Treponema sp.
TTTATTGTAATAAACGCTCTATGGCAGAAGGACTTACACCATGTTACAGCATAAGTGGTAGCACAGACCCAGAAAAATGGGGAACAGTGCCAACATCAACTGATAGCACGTGGGATGCAGTAGTATGTGATTGGAATGCAAACGGTTACCGTCTACCAACAGAAGCAGAATGGGAATATGCAGCAAGAGCTGAAGACAATACTGTAGCTAGTTTAACATACAGTGGAACAAGTGATGTAAATAAATTAGGCGAATACGCATGGTACTCTAGTAATTCAAATAGCAAAACACATGAAGTAGGAACAAAGAAGGCAAATGGCTTTGGCTTGTATGACATGAGTGGAAATGTATGGGAATGGTGCTGGAACTGGTTTACAAATAGTTACGATGCAGAAGCAGAAGGAGGAAGTGACCCAACTGGTCCTTCGGCTGGGTCTAGCCGCGTCGGCCGCGGTGGTGGTTGGATCAACAGTTCGGACTACTGTGCTGTTTCTTACCGTAACGGCAGCGGCCTCCCGTACGACCGCTACGACAACCTTGGCTTTCGTGTTGTGCGTGCCAGTTCTAAATAAAATTTAAAAAGCCCTACGGGCTAAGAACCAAAATTGCGTAATCGCCGGTCCGCTTAAAGCGGCACAAAAGGCGATGTAGCATTTTGGTTCTAAAAAGTTGGATATAGTTTGCAATGTGCAAATTAGGATAAAAAGGGAAAGGCTACAAAGAGTACGTACTTCGGCTGGGTCTAACCGCGTCAACCGCGGTGGTAGTTGGAACTGCGATGAGGCCTGTGCTGTTTCTTGTCGTAACAGCACCGACCCTGGCAACCGCAGCGACAGCAGTCATGGTTTCCGTGTTGTGCGTGCCAGTTCTAAATAAAAGTTAAAAGTGGCTACGCCCCAAAAGAATATTTTAGGTCATCACCGGTGCCGCCTAAAGCGACAAAAAAGGCGAGGGAGAAGAAGAAAAATGAATAATATATATGAAACTCTTTTTAACGATCAAAAAACTAAAGCAGAAGCTTTTGACAAAATTGCAGAAAATTTTTATTTTGCAAATTTTGGTTCAATGAGTAAAACTGATTTTGAAACTTTAATGTTTTCTATTTACATCGAGAAGATATTAGAGAAGAGTGTAAATGAACCAGATACATTTAGTGATTATACTTTGTCAAAATATCTTGGAATAACTCAGCAGAAAATAAATAATTTAAAAATTAGAAAAGAATTAAAATATCCTAGAAAGGAGTTTAATTGGAAACAGGCTTTCCTAGCAGGTTTATCTAATGCAGTGCTCGAAAAAAACAAGATTAAGGTATTTATTGATGATCCAAATATCGCTATAGAGGTTAAACATGCGATTGAAATTAATGGTGGTTTTACAGATTCTAGTTTTAATCCTAAGATATGTGTAATCAGTCCGGCGGATTTTATTGATTTGATTTGCATTCTTTGTGAGAAAAGTGAAGTTTATGAAATAAAAAATAAGATTCTGGATAAACTTAATAAAAATACTCAGAGCGTAGAGTTTTTGCAAGATAGACCTTTCGGAAAACAATTAAAGGATAAAGGCATTGATTTCGGAATAGACTTATTAGGAGATTTACTGAGTGAAATTCCTTTAGGTGGAAAATCGATTTCTAAGGCATGCACTGATTTAATAAATTTATTAAGAGATAAAGGCAATTTACAAAAATTTAAATTTGCAAATAATATTAATTGAAGTTGCAGACATTCCACCCCGTGAATCCTTAAGTCCCATAAATTAGCAAGAATGTAAATGTTTCTGAATTGTCATTTTATGCCAAAAAAATCTCTTTTAATCTAGAAAAAAATCAATCTTGAAGAATTTCCACTGTATTTATATAATCATCTTGGAACGTTGGAAATGGTTACAAAACAAAATTTTAAAGCAGCAGGAAAAATTTCAATCAATCAGTTTCTCCAGGAAAAATTAAAAAATCAATTTGAGCAGGAAATTTCCAACAGTAAAATTCGAAGGCTTATTGCCAGCGGGCAGGTTTACGTTGATGGCAAACAATGCCGTATTCCTTCATTTTCTTTGCGTCAGGGAAATCTGGTAACTGTGAATATTGATACAGAAAAATTGATGTACGAAAAGCAGCCGGAAGATATTGATTTTACACTTACAGAAAAAGATGTGCTTTTTGAAGATGATTTTATTATCGTAGTGAATAAACCTGCATTCCTTCCAACAGAACAGACAATTGTGGGCAACAGAAAAAATCTCCATGACTGCGTTGTTGATTATTTATGGAAAAAAAATCCGTCCCTAAGAAATCCGCCCTATGTTGGAATTATGCATCGTTTAGATAGAGAAACAAGCGGTGTTATTCTTTTTACAAAAAGTCGCCAGGCAAACAAAGGAATTTTCTCTCAATTTGAAAACCATACCGAAACAAAAAAATATGTGGCACTGGTGGAAACTTCCAAAGTAGAAAATTCAACTTTAAAAAAAAATCAGAATGTAACAGTAGAAAAATATATGGCTCGCATAAGTCCAAAAAGTTCTGGGTGCAAAATGGGAATTGTTTCTGCTTCATATAAAGATGCCCAGATTTCAAAAACTGTTTTTAGCATTTTAAAAACTTCCCCAGATAAAACTTATGTTCTTGCGGAATTGTTTACGGGGCGCACTCATCAGATCAGGCTTCATTTAAGCAGTCTGAATGTTCCAATTATTGGGGATGTAACTTATGGCGGAAAGAGTGATTCAAGAATTTTTCTTCATTGCTGCCAGCTTGATTTTATTCACCCGATTTCAAATCAAAAAATCAGTTGCAAAGCGGAGGTTCCTTTTTAATGGAAAATTTATTTTCTGATGAATTTGCAAATTTTGTAAATGCCTCAACAAATCAGCAGCGCTTTGAAATCATCTGCGAAAGATTAAAATCAATTGATGCAAAATTTAAAATTATCACTAATCAGAATCTGCGTCATATTCTTGTGGGGTTTGATTCAAAATTTTACAATCCTCAATTTAGGAACAAACTTATTGTCTGCCATTACGATAGAGTTCCAGGTACTCCTGGGGCTAATGATAATTCCAGTGCAGTGTGGCAGGTTCTTGAATTTATTGAACAGCTTGTCCGCTGGCCGGTGTTCCATAATGTAAAAATTTTATTTACCGATGGCGAAGAGCTGGGTGAACATGGTGTTACTGAACAGGGAAGCTATTACGTTGCAAAAAATTTTGAAAGTCTTGGCCTTAAAAAATATGATGTGTTTGTGTTTGACTGCACTGGACGGGGAGATGTAGCTGTTATGGGTAAAACAATTCTTCCAAAAACAATCAGTGATAAAATTAAGAAACAGTTCAATCAGCTTTTTGAAAATACAAAACTGCTTTTAAAAAATGCGGCCGACAATAAGTGGATGACTCTTCCAATTACTTTAAGCGACAATGCTTCTTTTCTTGCCAGCGGTATTCCATGTGTGGCTATAACTTTTCTGCCAATGGAAGAAGCCACTTTGTATGCTAGGGATATTCTGATAAAACAGTTTTCTGCAGATGAAGAAAATTTTAAGCCTTCAACTTTTGCAAAAATGAAGAATCAGATTTACATTCCCAAAACCTGGCAGCTTTTTCATACTCCCCAGGACAATCTTCAGAGTCTTACTCCTCAAAGTTTTGTGCTTATGAAATCAATTCTGGAAAAACTTGCAAACCTTCGCACTATAGATTAAAATTATAGATATAAACTTTTTGGTGAGGCTTTTATGATTATTGATTCTCATGTGCATTTTGGAAAATCCCTTAATTTTGATATGAAGCAGGAAACTGTTCTGACCGCTATGAAAAAATATAAAATTTCAAAGGCTATTGTTTCTAATAGTCAGGCATGTGAAGTTGACCACCAGCAGATTATTCTTCCACCGGATTTGCAGGTTCCAATGATCAAGTGCACTCAGGATGCTGTTGATTTTGCAAGAAATAATCCCGGTAAAATATTTGCCGCTATCTGGGTAAAACCATTGCATGAAAAAGTAACTCCAGAATTTACTAAGCTTATAAAAGAAAATCTTGATGTTATTAAAGCAATTAAATTTCATCCTTATCATTCAAAGATAAAATTTGATGGACCTGAAGCAGACATGTATCTTAAACTTGCTGCAGATTTGAATCTCCCGGTTATAACTCACACTGGAACCGGCGACTGCGACAATGTTTTTCTGTGTCTTAATGTGGCAAAAAAATATCCTTCTCTTAAAATTATTATGGCACATCTTGGTCTTGGAAGTGATAATAGTGATGCTCTTGATGTTATGGCTCAGGCAGATAATTTGTACGGTGACACAACATGGGTTCCTGTGAGTACAACAGTTGAACTTATCAAACGCTTTGGCAGTGAGCGGACAATGTTCGGCAGCGACATGCCTATTGACGGATTAGACACTTATCACCATAACCCAAAGGGTGAACCTTCTGTTTATCAGGATTACTTTAACAAACTTCCGGAAATTATTTCTAAAAAAGATTTGGACAATGTTATGTACAAAAACGCCAGAAATATTTTTGGAATTTAATTAATTTTTTTCTCAACTTTATTTAATTGAATAAATCTTCTCAATCTGATAAAATTATTTCCATATAAATCAACTTTATAAATCAACATTTTAAGGAAATATTATGGACCAGAAAGAACAGTGCAGAGTAATTGTTGCTGCCGCTTTGAATGAATTTATCAAATCAAAATCAATTGAATGTGAACCAGTAAAAGCAGACGATATCCGTGTAGAAAATCCACCAAAACCAGAGATGGGAGATATGGGTGTACCATTGTTCTTGTATGCAAAATCTTTCCACATGGCACCACCAGCAATTGCAGCCGGACTTCTTGAAATCATTAAGGGAATGGAAACAGTTGAAGGTGTTACAATTTCTTCTCTTGGTGAATTTGCAGTTGCAGGTCCTTACGTAAATGTAAAACTTAATAAATCTAATTCTGCAAAAGATATTCTTAACGCAATCAAAACTCAGGGAGATAATTTTGGCTCTCTTGATAAAGACGGCAAGAAACCTTACCAGGGCCGCAAGGTTATGATTGAATATTCAAGCCCAAATACAAACAAGCCTCTTCACCTTGGTCACATGAGAAATGATGCTCTTGGTGAATCTGTTAGCCGCATTCTCAAAAAGGCTGGTGCAGAAGTTTACCGTGTAAATATTATCAACAACCGTGGCGTTCATATTTGTAAAAGTATGCTTGCCTATAAATTGTTCCATGAAGCAAATGGTGATACTCCAGAAAGTCTTGGCATGAAGGGTGATCATTTTGTTGGTCAGTGTTACATTGAATTTGACAAATATTCAAAGGAGCATCCGGAAGCTGTTCAGCAGGCAGAAGAAATGCTTGTTGAATGGGAAAAGGGACAGGATCAGGAACTTCAGGCTCTCTGGAAAAAAATGAACGGCTGGGCACTGGAAGGAGTTCAGGATACTTACGACAGAACAGGCGTTGGTTTTGAAAAACTTTATTTTGAAAGTGACACATATTTAAAGGGAAAAGATGAAATCCTTAAGGGGCTTGAAAAAGGTGTTTTCTTTAAAGCAGAAGACGGCAGTGTACGAATTGATGTAACTGATGTTGTTGGTAAAGGAAAGGACGAAGAAAACCACGAAAAAGTTCTCCTTAGAAAAGACGGAACTTCTGTTTACATTACTCAGGATATTGGTACTGCCATAAGCCGCCATAATGACTGGCCTTTTAATCAGCTTGTTTATGTTGTTGCCAGTGAACAGATTTACCACTTTAAGATTCTGTTCCACATTCTTAAAAAACTTGGATTTGACTGGGCAGAAAAGCTTTATCATTTGAGCTATGGTCTTGTTAACCTTCCAAGCGGAAGAATGAAGAGCCGCGAAGGAACAATTGTTGATGCCGA
>JAEDJS010000083.1 GCA_016296205.1 Treponema sp.
GTTCGTACATATCATCACTGTTTCCGTGGTCAGCTGTAAGACAGAGGATACCACCTGCTTTTTCGATTGCAGCCTTAAGACGACCAAGCTGTAAATCCATTCCTTCCATAGAACAGCAGACAGCATTGAATACACCAGTGTGTCCAACCATATCACCGTTTGGATAGTTAAGACGGATGTGGTCATATTTTCCAGATTCAATTGCTTCAATTACTTTGTCTGTAATTTCTGCACATTTCATCCAAGGGCGCTGTTCAAAAGGAACAACATCAGATGGGATTTCAACATAAGTTTCAAGATTTTTGTCGAATTCACCTGGGCGGTTACCGTTAAAGAAGTACGTAACGTGACCATATTTCTGTGTTTCAGAAATTGCCATCAAATGTACACCAGATTTTGTAAGATATTCACCCATTGTGCGGTCAATTGAAGGTGGGTTTACAAGGAACTGAGCCGGCTTGTGATTGTCGCCGTCGTATTCCATCATTCCAGCATATTCAACAGCCGGGCGGCGAACACGGTCAAAGTGAGGAAAATTGTCTTCTTCAAATGCAGCAGTGATTTCCAGTGAGCGGTCACCACGGAAGTTAAAGAAGATTACAGAGTCACCGTCAACGATTGGACCAACTGGTTTTCCGTCTTTGGCAATTACAAATTCGTGCATGTCCTGATCCAAAAGACCAGCATTTTCAGAACGGTAAGTATTAATAGCTTCTGTAGCACTTGCAAACTGACGGCCATCAGCCAAAACGTGAGCGTGCCATCCTCTTTCAACCATGCTCCAGTCAGCACCGTAACGGTCCATTGTAATGTACATACGTCCACCGCCAGAAGCAATCTGGTAATCAACATCAGTAAATTCAGCAAGATATTTTTCAAGTGGTTCAAAATATTCCAAAGCAGAAGTTGGAGGAACATCACGACCGTCAAGCAAAGCATGAACGCGCAAAGTCTTTACACCCTCTTTGTGAGCCTGAGCAATCATAGCCTTAAGGTGATCAATGTGTGAGTGAACGTTACCGTCAGAAACCAATCCCATCAAGTGGAATGTTGTTCCCTTATCCTGAACATTTTTTACAAGCTTCTTCCAAGTTGCACCTTCGAACATTGTGCCAGAAGTAATTGATTCACCAACAAGCTTAGCACCCTGAGCAAATACGCGACCACAACCAATTGCATTGTGACCAACTTCAGAGTTACCCATGTCGTCGTCAGATGGAAGACCAACAGCAGTTCCGTGAGCCTTCAATTTTGTGTGTGGGCAGTTAGCTGTGAACCAGTCCAGGTACTTCATTTTTGAAGCCCTAACAGCGTCACCTTCTTCATACTTGCCATAACCAACACCGTCCATAATAACCAGAACAACTGGTCCCCGGCGTCCCTTCCAGTTTGGATTCTTTTCCAAAGCGTGCATTGTTTCTGCCATTTATTTCTCCTATAAAAACAATTCAAGTTAAATAATTAACAATTCAAGTAAAAAACTTATGCAAAATTATAATGATTTTTATTTATTCATTCAATTGGTTTTAAAAATTGCAAAAATATTAATTAGTAGTAAAAATGTTACTACTACTTTACATAAAATCATTAAATCACTAGAATACAAATTATGTTTTCAGCAAAAGTAAAAAAATATATCGGAACAAAAGCATTTTATAAACGGGCATTGGCAGTTGCATTACCAGTTATGGCTCAACTTGTAATTCAGAATCTTGTTTCTCTGATTGATAATTTTATGGTTGCCGGATTAGGTGATATAAAAATGAGCGGAGTAAACGTTGCCGGTCAGATTAATTTTCTGTTTATAATTCTCGTAAATACACTGTGCATGAGCGGCGGAATTTTTATGAGTCAATTTAAAGGCGCAGAAGATAAAGAAGGCATGCAGCAGAGTTTTAGATTCAAAGTTTTGTTCTGCTCAATCGTGGGCGTGCTCTATTTTATATTGATGAGTTCTAACCCTCGGGGTGTGTTTAAATTGATGGTAACTGTAAATAAAGATGCAGAAGCCATTGTTGATCAGAGTATAATTTATTCAAAAAGTCTGGCAATAAGCTGGCTGTTCATGAGTTTTTCTATGAGTATTGGTTCAAGCCTCAGGGAAATCGAGAAAGTAAAAATTCCCCTGATATTTGGAATTGCCGCAACTCTTGTAAATACCTTTTTTAATTACGTGTTGATTTACGGAAACTTTGGTGCACCAAAATTAGAAGCAGCAGGTGCAGCGTATGCAACAGTTATTGCCCGAGGTTTTGAACTTGTTTTGTACCTTGTATACTGCCTTGTTAAAAGACCACCGTTTTTGTTTAATCCATTCAAACTGTTTAAAATCAACTTTTCACTTTTTGGCCAGTTGATTAAAAAAAGCGGAATGATTTTGTATTCAGAAATTTTCTGGGCAGTTAGCGAAACTTTTTCCAACGCGCTGTACAATACTCGTGGGGGAGCAGAAGTAGTAAGTGGAATGGCCGCTGGTTTTGCAATTGCAAATTTAATGTTCATCTCCTTCAGTGGAATTACAACTTCAACAGGAGTAATCATCGGGCAGGAACTGGGCAAAGGAAATCTGGAAGAAAGCAAAACCTACAAGAACTGGCTTTTAAGTGGAAGTATAATTTTTGGAAGTGTTTTTATGATTCTTGGATTCCTTTTTACACCTCTTGTTCCAATTATCTTTAAAAATCTTACACCAATGGCGTGGCATTATGCAATTCAACTGATTATTATTGCTGCTGTTTATATACCATTGTGGGCATGCATTAACGTTCTGTATGCCGTTAGCCGCACAGGAGGAGATACAACAATGGGCGTAATATGCGATACAGTAGGAAATGTTCTGTTTATCCTTGGAATGATTCTGCTTACGTTCCTTACACCACTTGGCCCAGTAGCAATGTATGGAATCGTTAAGTTGAGTGATGTGCCAAAAGTGATTATAGCCTGGAAATGGTTAAAAAATGAACGATGGGTTGTAAATCTGGCAGAACAGAACAGCAAAAAATAGAATCCGGTTCTAGAATAAAAAAAATTGCACTTTTAACGAAAGTCATATATAATTTACTATATTGTTAAAAAGTTTTACATTCAATTCGCAGCGAGGTGTAATGTGCATTTTTTTCAGAAGTTTTTTCCAAATGACCAGATAATGGCCAAGATTCCAACTCATTATAAAGTTCGACTGCTAACACTTGTTATTGGCAGCCTTGTTAGCGCGTTGATTTTTTCAATTTTAGGGGTTCTTGTTATTTTGCAGGGAAAAATTCTTGCCGGCGCGTTATGTTTTTTTTCTGGTCTTTTAACACTTTTTTCTGATTATTTTATTAAGAAAGGGAATGTAAAACTTGGAGCATATATTACAACAGTGGGTATGCTGTTTGCCGATTTTGTAATTCTTTTTTTTACAGGGCAGGATACATCACCTTATATTCTGTATAAAGGTGCTTTCTTTATCAGTACAGTTGCCGCAAGCAACAATGCATTTTCTGTTGATAAGAAACAGCTTTTTCTCTATTTTGCAGTAAGTCTTTTGATTTATGTGGTTTCGCTTTTTACAATTAATATAAGTGTTTTTCAGGATGGAATTGAAACAGTAATTGGCAAAGTTCTGATTAGTGTTCTTGGAATCGTGTGTACTAATGTATTCATTCTTTTGAGTAACCGTGTTAATACAAAATTAATTAATGAAACAGTTGACCAGCAGAAATCAATCCATGCAAAACTTTCAAAACTTGCCTCAGTCCTTAACGAATCAAAAGATGCACTTGATATTTCCAGCCGTCTTAAAGTTCTTTCTGATGATGCAAAAGAAGGTACAGATAAACTTACTGGACTTTATAATCAGTTTAGCAAGGAAGCTGTTACACTTTATAACGAAAGTCAGCACGCCATGGAAACCGCCCAGACTATTTCTTCTGAAGCAGAAAAAATGGACGGAAATGTAAATGAACAGAATGCCGCCATTACAGAAACAAGTGCAACAATGACTCAGATTAGTGCAAATATTACAAGCATTTCTAAACTGGCCAATGAACGCCGTGAAGGAATGAATCTTCTTTTAGAAAACCTTGACCAGCAAGTTGAGTTGATTGAACAGCTTGTTAATAAAATTGAACTTGTTCGTGAAAGTTCTGCCGAAATTGGAACCTTTGTAAACACAATTAATAATATTAGTGAACAGACTGGTCTTCTTGCTATGAATGCTTCTATTGAAGCTGCCCACGCTGGTGAACTTGGAAAAGGCTTTAGCGTTATTGCCCAGGAAATTCGAAAGCTTTCTGACCAGACAAAATCAAATGCCGCAATGATAGAAGAAACACTTGTAAAAAACGGCGAACTTGTTAACGAAACAGCAAAGAATACCCAGGAATTTGACAGTTTTGCAAAAAATAGTTTTGTTCAGATGAAGAATACTATTCAAACTATAGAAGAAATTCTTGTAGGTATTACAGAAATGGATCAGGGAAGCCGAGAAATTATGACTGCACTCCAGCATCTTGTTGGCAAAAGTAATCATACTCAGGAAATTGTTAGAAATGTTTCTGTAAGTGTAAAATCTCAGAGTCAAAGCCTTGAAAAACTTGCCGCTATTGCCAACGATGTAACAAACGGCGTTAACTTTATGAATGAACAGGTAGAAAATATCAGTAATTCAATGAATAAAATTCAGAGTGAATCTGTAAGTAATGCTGCATTTAGCAAAAAGATTTCTGATTCATTAAACGATCTGTAATTAACTTGTTGCGGGGCCTGTAACTGGTTCTGCTGAATGATAAAGGGGGTGGTTTTGAAGTCCTTCAAAACCACCCCCTATTTTGCACTTTTAGACAAATTCAGAAAAATAATTCCAATTTTTTTAAGTGATTGTGTTTTATATTATTTTTCCAGAATCAACAGTGATTTTGAATCAAGCTTCATTGTTGATTTAATGTTTTTCTTGTCCCGCAATTTAAGAATGTTAAGGTTGATGCTTCCGTTTTGTTCCAGATTAAGTACTGCATCAAAGAGAGGTTCAAGTGTTGCTGGAACGCAGTCTTCAATTTTATTTCCTTCTGCTGTTGCGGCCATCCAGACTTTTACGTTAGTTGCTTTTGCATAGCTGGAAACTGTCTGCAAATCTTCTGCACTAACCTGTTTAAGGTCAACACCGTCGATAACAACTCCTGCAACTTTGATTCCACCAGCGGCAAGTGCGTTCAATGTGTTTACAACTCTTGGCAAAGTGAAATTTTCCTGGTTAAAGTTAAGAATTGTGCGGGATCTCATAACGTCTGCTTTAAGTTCATCAGAGTTTGAATTTATTTTCTTTGCAATTTCAGTGAAAATTCCATCATACCAAGTAATAATGTTGGCACTCTGCTGATCAAATGAAACATGAATCATATGAGAACCGTTCAAAAGTGTATCCATTCCAAATTGAACAAGAACAGATGTTTTTCCCATACCTTTTTTTGCTGTTACAAGTCCAATTTCGCCCGCTTTAAGACCGCCATTTGTAGCTTTGTCAAATGCTCTGATTGGACTTTTATCGTAAAGTTCCTGTTTTGCCATAGTTGTCCTCCTGGGATGTATATTTTAAAATGATATTTTCTAATATTAATATTATACCATATTTTTGAAGATTTTGGGAAAAAGTTGAATTATTTATGATTTTTAAAATAAAAAACCGGCTCACTTGTGGAAATGACAGACGGTTCTGGGCGTGAGTGTTTAATTCTGAAATTTATAAATAATTTTGAAAGAGCACAGAAGAATCCGGCCACATTTTTTGAGATAAGTAGAAGTGGCCTGTTTTTAAATTTGATCTAAAGAGAGCAAAAAAGTATCAGAATTAAAAAACGGAGCCCAGGTTCGGCAGGCATTTAC
>JAEDJS010000026.1 GCA_016296205.1 Treponema sp.
ATGCTGAATTTATTTCAGCATCTCTTTTGCACCAAAAGTGGCCTGCTGGCGGGGGATTGAGATTCTGAATCAGGTTCAGGATGACAGACGGCGGCGGGGGTGGACATAAGTGTCATGCTGAATTTATTTCAGCATCTCTTTTGCACCAAAAGTGTCCCACTGGCGGGGTGTGCATAAGTGTCATGCTGAATTTATTTCAGCATCTCTTTTGCACCAAAAGTGGCCTGCTGGCGGGGGGTGAGATTCTGAATCAGGTTCAGAATGACAGATGGCGGTCAGAATGACAGACGGCGGGGTGTGCATAAGTGTCATGCTAGTTTAAAGAACTGTTCGATGTAGGGCTCTTTTGCAACAATAACAGAACAGTGAGCGCTGCCAATAATTGCACTTGTATCACTTCCCGCTTCATTTCTGATAAGAGATTTCATATTTGTAGAATTACGTCCGCCAATAACAATTGCATCGGCTTTATATTCATCTGCACTAGCAATTATTTCTGACCAGACAACACCCTGCCTTATTTCTGTCTCTGCCTTAATGCCTTTATCTTTTGCAAGTTTTTCTACATAAGCGAGATTTTTTTCACCATCAACAAGAAGCCCGCTTTTTATTGATTCACCTTCATCTTTAAGAAGAAATTTAGAAAGAGTAAGTGTCTTAATTGCAGCTGTATCAACTACATAAATAAATTTGATGCGGCTATGATACTGTTTTGCCATGAGAATTGCATACATTGCTGCGTGAATCGAATTCTGACTTCCATTAACTGCCACAATCAGTTTACTAAACAACGGTTTTATCATAAGACACTTTCTCCTACTTTTTTAATTATACTACAGATTTCTTGCTTTTAGTGATTTTAATACAAAAATATTTTCCCGATCTCTTTCTTCCAGCACACTTTCTATATATTTTACAGTTTCTTTACTTTGAGGAATTATCATTTTATCAAGAGCATTTACTCTTCGCTGAGTTTTTTCTACCTCATTAGCAAGACGCCAGACAATTGTTCTGATGCCCGCAAGCTGAGTAAGAATAGTGAGAAGTTCAAAAAAGTTTGTAGTAACTTCATCTGTACTGGGAAAAGTTCCCCTGAAGGAATAAAATAATTCTATTTCCGGAAGATGAACATCAAGAGTGGTAAATTCCATTCCGGCAACAACAAGAGATTTTTCTTCAAGATTAAAATCATAATGAACATTTCTTGCAATCTGCTCACTTCTGTCGCTGCCAACTGTAACAAGCATTTTTTTTAGAGACGGATAGGCTTTTTCTATGCATTTATCCATTTTCTTTTCCAAAAGCTTTACTTTTTCTACAAGATGCATCAATTCCATAACAAGAATTTCACGTTTCTGCTCCAGAAGTTCATAACCTTCAATACTAACAGAAAGCTGTTCTTTTATTGCGAGAAGATTTGACTTTGTTGGTGCAACATTAAGCTTTGACATTATTAATTTTCTTCCTTGGAGTCTGTTTCGTAATATTTATCAAGAAGCTCATCTTTAATTCTGTAAAGTTCAGAACGTGGCAGCAGTCTAAGAAGCTCCCAGCCCAAATCCAAAGTTTCTTCAATGGAGCGATTCTGGTCTTCATGCTGGGCAAAAAATTTCACTTCCATCATTTCACCAAATTTCATATAAATCTTATCAATTGAACTAAGCTCTTCTTCTCCAATAATTGCGGCAAGATTACGAACGCTTTTAACTTTACTGTAAGCGGCAAAAAGCTGACTGCTTACCGCACTATGATCTTCACGAGTCATTCCCTTTCCAATTCCATCTTTCATAAGACGACTAAGAGAAGAAAGTGGATTGATTGGAGGATACAAGCCTTTCTGACTCATTTCCCTGTCAAGAACAATCTGACCTTCTGTAATATATCCAGTAAGATCTGGAATCGGATGGGAAATATCATCATTTGGCATTGTAAGAATAGGAATCTGAGTAATAGAACCAGTTGAACCTTTTACTTTACCGGCTCGTTCATAAAGTTCGGCAAGATCAGAATACAAATATCCAGGATATCCTTTACGACCAGGAACTTCTCCACGAGTTGTAGAAATTTCGCGCAACGCTTCACAATAGTTTGTCATATCGGTCATAACAACAAGAACATGCATGTTACATTCAAAAGCAAGATACTCTGCGGCAGTAAGGGCACATCTTGGAGTAATCACACGTTCAATAGAAGGTGAATCGGCCAGGGACTGGAACATTACTACTTTACTGAGAACACCACTTTCTTCAAATGTATGAATAAAAAACTGAGCAACATCATACTTGATTCCCATTCCTGCAAAAACCATAACAAAATCTTCATCACTGTTAAGAATCTTTGCCTGGCGGATAATCTGGGCGGCAAGTTTATTATGAGGCAAACCGTTTCCACTAAAAATCGGAAGCTTTTGTCCACGGATAAGAGTGTTCATGCCATCAATTGTGCTAATGCCTGTCTGGATAAAATCCCGGGGATAAACACGAGCATAAGGATTCATTGGGTTACCGTTTACATTGCGTTTTTCATTGCTAAAAATTGCTGGATAACCGTCCATGGGCTCACCAAGGCCGTTAAAAACTCGACCAAGCATTTCTTTTCCAACTTTAATTTCCATTGGTTCTTCAAGAAATTCAATTGTTGTCTCCGAAAGATCAAGTCCACTTGTGCTGCCAAAAACCTGAACCATTACAGTAGTTTCATTCAAGTCCACTACTCTACCAGTTTTCTTTGCTCCAAATTTATCCCGGACATAAACAATTTCGCCGTAACTTACATTTTCTGTACGGGCGGCTACAATAATTGGTCCGTCAACTTTACTGAGTCCTGCATATTCTACCCCTTTCATATTGACTCCCTCTGCTGATAAATGTGCAGTAATGTTGAAGTTTCATCATCAAGATGACTTGCAATTGTTTTTATTCCAGACAGATCGTTGTTTGGAATTTCACTCTTTGCCTTAATAATTTCTTCCCTAACAGAAAGATTCATAATTTTAACAAGAGGACAGCCGGCTTTTAAAAGCTCCAGTGATTTTTTGTGAAAATTCATAATCAAAAGCAAAAGTGCAATCTGTTTTTCTGGAACTGAATAACAGTCAACTTCATCAAAAGCATTCTGCTGCAAAAATCCATTTTTAATCATTTCTGCAGTTATAAGAATCAATCTGTCTGAAGAAGGTAAACTGTCGGCACCAACAAGTTTAACAATCTGTTCAAGCCTGTTTTCTTTTTTAAGAAGCTCAAGAGCTTCCAATCTGATTGAATACCAGCTGCTGTCAAAATTGTTCCACCAGCCTTTAACTTCATCTGCATATTCTGAATAACTGTCAATCCAGCCAATAGCAGGATAATGGCGAGCATTGGCAAGTTCCCTCTCCAATGCCCAGAAACAGCGGATAAATCGTTTTGTATGCTGAGTAACAGGTTCAGAAAAATCACCACCTGGAGGGCTAACGGCACCAATTACACTAACACTTCCCTGCTGGTTTTCAAAAGTTGTAACCTTACCGGCCCGTTCATAAAATTCTGCAAGTCGAGTTGGTAAATATGCAGGAAATCCTTCTTCTGCCGGCATTTCTTCCATGCGCCCGCTAAGTTCACGCAATGCTTCTGCCCAGCGGCTTGTACTGTCTGCCATAATAGCAACATCAAGTCCCATATCACGATAATATTCTGCAAGAGTAATTCCGGAATACAAAGAAACTTCACGGGCAGCAACCGGCATATTTGATGTATTTGCAATAAGAATTGTACGCTCCATAAGTGAACGGCCTGTTCTTGGGTCAATAAGTTCTGGAAATTCCGAAAGAACATCTGTCATTTCATTTCCACGTTCACCACAGCCAATATATACAATAATATCTGCGTCACAATATTTTGCAACCGCATGCTGAGTCATAGTTTTACCGGTACCAAACCCACCAGGGATTGCAGCTGTACCACCTTTACTTAAAGGGAAGAAAACATCAATAACCCGCTGCCCTGTAATTAAAGGTTCATCAACTTCAAGTTTTTTTGCAAATGGTCTTGGAACACGAAGAGGCCAATACTGAGCCATTGAAATTTCTTCGCCTTCATCAGTTTTTGCAATTATTTCATCAACGGTGTAGTCGCCTTCCTGAGCAATAAAAGTGATTTTTGTACCAAAAGTTTTTGGAGGAACCATTATTTTGTGAAGAACAGAAGTTGTTTCCTGTGTATGACCAATAGCCATTCCGCCATAAATTTCTGAATCAAGTTGAACATCTGGAACAAAGTGAAATTTTTTATTCAATTCAAGAGGTTCTGTACGCTGACCAGGAAGAAGAAAAGCACCGGCTTCTTCGTACATATCTTTAAGAGGTCGCTGAATACCGTCGTAAATTTTCCCAATAAGACCAGGTCCAAGTTTTAATGACAAAGGTTTTTCTGTGCAAAAAACATCTTCGCCAATTTTCATACCTGTATCATCTTCATAAACCTGGATTGTGGCATTACCTTTATTCTGGCGAATAATTTCACCGATTAATTTCTTTTGCCCAACATGAACAACATCGTACAAACCGCACTGATCTAACCCTGATGCGTAAACAATGGGGCCCGAGATTCTAGTAATTTTTCCTGTAATCATAAGTTATCTCCAAACAAAGCTTTAACCAGTTTATCAGAATCCTGATCAAGGAGACTTTTTATTTTTTCGTTCAAAGTAAGTCTTACCTGAACTTGATTATTTTCTGTGTAAAGAATAAGGCCTCTATTAATTTGCAAGCCTTCTGTAATTTCATTTTTATTGATTTTTGCCTGGCCTGTTACTTCTACATTTTTTCCATCTGCAAAAGAACCTGCTGCAATTTCCAAAGCCTGAGCATCTGTAATATTCAATGTTTTTGCAAAAACTTTTAATCCTTTAAAATTGTCAAAAGCTTTGCATTTAGTTTTTCCCATTTCTGTAAGAAGCTGAACAATCTGTTTTTCAGAAAGAGCTTCAAGGTATCCGTTGATTTTTCCAATCAAACTGTCATAAATAAATTTGATTCTAAAACGGTCTTTTTCCAGCGGAAGTGAGGCACTTACATTTTTTTCATAAACAGAAATCTTTTCATCAATTTCTTTGTTAAGGCGTTTAGTTTCCAGTTCAATACGTTCCTGAACAGAAGTCAAAATTGAATTTTCTTCCTGTGCACATTTTTGCAAAACAAGTTCCGCATTTCTTCTTGCTTCATCCCTGATTTCCTGATCAAGGCTGGCTGTTGAATGTAATTCTTCCATTTTAAATCTGAATTCCTATAGCTTCTTTAATAGAGTCAGTAAGCGATTTTCTGTTCGGGTTATGCCCATGAAGTCCCGGTACTTCTACAATCAACGGTGGCTTTGCCTTCATCTGCCATTCAAGCACTTCTTCCTGAATCATGTCGGCGGCTTCTTCCGTTAAAATGAGAATCTTTGGTTTTTCGTCCTCAGAAATCAAAGCATGGGAAGAAGACTGTCCGGTAATTATCTTAAAGATTTCCAGAGTATCATCGCGGTTAAAAACTGCTTTACCTTTCACACCTGCCAGCATAAAACCGGTTACAATCTCGCTTTCCCCAATAACAAAATATTCCATTTGTAAAAATAATTACAAAATAATAATGAGAAGACCTACAAGGAATCCCCACAAACAAATACCTTCTGCAAGACCTACGAATGGAAGTGCTTTACCAGAAAGTTCTGGATTTTCACTCATTGCACCCATAGCAGCAGCACCAATTTTACCTACAGCCATACCACCGGCAATACAGGCAAGACCAACAGCAATAGCAGCTGCAATATATTTCAATACGCTTGAATCTGCTTTTTCTGTAGCTTCAACAGCCTGATCTTCTGCTGCAGCTTCTTTTGACTGAGCAAAAACGTTTACTGATGCAATCAAAAACATAAATGAAAGCACTGCAAAAATTTTCTTATTCATATATATCTCCTATGCGGGACAACCTGTAAATTGATTTCCCGTTATTTCCTAATCAATTGGGTTATATTCAAATCTGAATGGTCTAAATTCCGCCCCAGTTTCGCTAAAGAATTTAGAGAAGAATTCATAATACTGCAAACGGATAACCTGAATTGCAACAATCATTCCTTCAAGAACAACAACAATAGCATTACCTATAATCAATACAAAAATACCGCCGATGGGTCCGGCAATTTCGCTCATTGTGGCAATAATAAAACCTAAAACTGCATGGGCAAGGGCAAATGCTCCAACACGAAGGAATGAAACACTGTTTGAAAGATAGCTGGAAACAACTTCAAGAACTTCAACAACACCTTCAATAATTGCAGTTCCGATTCCTTCTTCAAATAATGGATGCTTACCGTCTACAAGTCTGCTTAAAGGACCGCCAAAAGCTGTAAGAAAAAGAGAAACACCTATGATAACCCAGTCATAAACTGCTGGACTGTGTTTAAAGAATGCAAGCCTTACAGCAAACACAACCACATACCAGAAAAAAACAGCACCACTAATTCCGGTTTTACCAAACAAAGCTTTTCCAATTCTTTTAAGAGAGAATTGATTAATAATATTGATAACAAGACCGCATGTATTAATTACAAAACCAACTGCAACGCTAAAGCCAAAGAAAAGGAACATACGTTTAATGCTTTCAGAATCACCTGTTGGCATCATTGGCAGAATTGAAGGTCTAGGTTCCCCAAACAAACCGGTTACCCACATACTGAATGGTTCCAAAACTTTTTCTGTTGCAAAAAATTCTCCAGTTAAAAGCCCCATTATCATAGAAGAACAGCCAATAGCAATAAAAATAGGAGCAAACTTATTCCATCCGCCAACTTTGATTACATTTAATGCCATAAGAATTCCGGCCACAAGGAAACACAACCCCTGCCCTGCATCACCGAACATAATTCCAAAAAGCATAGTAAAGAACAAGGCAACAAAAGGTGTAGGATCAACAGTGCCGTAAAGAGGAGAACCGTAACTGAATATCATCCGTTCAAAACTTTTAACAAGTTTTCCGTGATGCATTCTGACTGGAACTTTTTCTTCCCCATTGATAACAGATTCAACTTCTTCAGGAAGATACTGACGAGCCCCAGTTCTGTCTCCTGTTAATTTTTCTATATCTGCAAGAGTTTCTTTAACAAGATATGAAGGGAGCCAGCCTGTAATTCTGTAAACAAGCTGAGTACTTTCCAATTTATCCTGAACTTCAGTAATCTGAACACCAACAGAAAAAACCTGAAGCAAATGCAAAATTAATTTTTCGTGAGTCTGAGCATAATTTTTACGCTGTTCGTCAATCATTTGGAGTTCACTTCTGGCATTCTTAACATCTTTTTCCAGTGTTTCTAAAGTTCCTTCTGGAAGACCTTTAAAATCTTTGCTTACTTTAACTTCTGCAAAATCATATTTTTTTAAAAGTCTGTCCATTTCTGAACGGCTTTTCTTTGTACATACAGCAAGAATAGTTGAACTGTCATTTCCCAAAGGAGCAATAACTCCCTGAGTACCAAAGCTTGATTTAAGGCTGTCATAATTTTTAGGATCTATGCGGCCAATTCTCATTGTAAGGAAAGAAAGGTTTTCCAATTCGCTGTAAGGAACTTTTAAATTTGCAAAACTCTGACTTTCTGTGTAAGTTTTTTCAATACCAGAAAGCTTTGTTTTTGCATCAATTTCCTGTTTTTCAATAGCTTCAACAGCATTAATAATTTTTAAGGCAAGATCAAAATCTTCTTCAGAGGGCAGATCCGGATCTTCATTAAAGCCTTTAAGTTCAGGGATTCCCAGAGATGATCGTGATTTTTCAAGTCTGGAAAAAATTTCCTTTTCCTTGTTTTCTTCTGCATCTCCATTCCAGTCGTTAACATTATGCTGGAACTGAAATTCTCCCAGAGTACCCAGATATTTTAGAACCATCTTAATGTCTTCTTTATGAACCATAAGTTCAATAAGACGCATTGGTGTTGTTTTTGCCATTTCTATTCCTCCAGAGAGCCAAGCCGCAAAGTTTCGCAGGCACGCCGAATATTGTCAAGTTCATTCTGCTTTAATAAATACCAGCAGACTAAAGGACAGCAGGTTTCTATATGCTGATGGAAAAGCCGTTTAGCCTTCTTCCACTCCTGTGCTTTATATGCATTAAAAATGTATTCAGCATCAACCTTCCACAAACCGTTTTCATCTTTAGGATTAAGGAATTTTTTTATTTTTGACTTACCAAAGTCAGCAAGATCATCTTCTGAAAATGTAAGAATTTTTAACGCATCACCACCGATTAAATCACTGGTGTTTTTTGAATTTTTATCGAAAACTAAAAAATCAATTATTTTTTCATCTTTAAATTTATAAATCCATTTAAGGCGCAAAGCCCATACAATATTTTCTATCTGAAACTTTTCTATAAATAAATCTCTGAGAGCAGCTTCACATTCACCGCCAATTTTCTTTATTGCAGAAAGAACATTAAATATGTACTTTTTATCAAGGCAGTTTTCGTAAGCAGCCAGTTCTTTTACAGGGGGAACTTTTTTTAAATTTTCAACCCCTGGTACATCAACAATATGATTTAAATCCGGCCAGCATTCCCACTTAAAAATTGAATACTGATGAACATCAACTAAATCGGGACACTCTTTTTGACCAAAACAAAGGGCACTGGCAACATGCTTCAAATTTGTGTATTCAAAATCCTGAAGCAATGTTATAAGAACAGGTTCCGGGTCTGAGTAATATGAAACTAATTTTAGAAAATCACTTATAAATTTTGACTGGGCACATGCTTCAATTTCTTTTGCCAGAAGTTTTTCTGGAATAGCAGGTATTTCATCAGAAAACAATAAACTCCAAAGCTCCTGCAGACTTTTTGCCTGGAACAATTTTGAGCTGTTTTCACCGATAAATGATTTTGAAATTAATGCGCATGCTTTTGCATAAATGTAAGAAGATGCGGCACTTTTATCCATTGCCATACATCTTCCTCTTTATGCATTTGAATTAAAGAAATAATTTTCCAGAGCTTTATTAAGAGCCTGAACATCCTGAGGTATACCTTCCAAGTCTTTTTTAAACTTTTCAAAAGTATTATTATAATCTTCAATAATTTTGTTTTCAGAAGCAGTTTTCTGTGCTGCCAGTTCTTCCTGAATTTTACAAAATTTCTCTGAAAAATCAGAATCTGCTTTTGCTCTTGCTGCTGCCAAACGTTTGTCACTTTCCTTCTGAGCCTCAAGAATCAAAAGTGAAGCTTCATGTTCAACATCAATAAGGTGAGTGAGTACATCTCCTTCAAGGACCATGTTCACGCCTCCAAAAAAATAAGATTCTAGTTCAACAAATTGGATTCGTAACGTACTAAAAGTTCGTGTGCTTCTTCCGATGTTGCTGCAGATTCCAGATCCTTCGTAAATGAAGGATTTTGCAGAACCGAAGATAAATCCTTAAGTACTGCAAGATGTTTTTCTGTTTCTGTTGGATTTGACAAAAGCATAAAAACATAATTAACAGGGTGACCGTCTAATGAATTGTAATCCATACCGTCCCTACAAATACCAATTGCACCAACTGTATCAGAAGAACTTGGACAGCTAGCATGAGGCACTGCAATACCATGCATAATACCAGTTGTCATTTTACTTTCACGGTCATGCAAAGCGTCCAGTGCTTCTTTTCTGTTGATATTTGGATACACCTTCAAAATTGAATCAACCAATTCTTCGAAAAGAGAATCTTTGTCTTTACTCTGAATGTTGAGGATAATGTTTTTTGAAGAGAATACCTTATCAAGTACCATAAATTACTCTGCTTTTGTTTCTGCTGGTTCTGTTACGTACCATTTTGAATCTGCAGAAGATTCTTCATCAACTGTTTCTGTTTCTGTAGTTACTTCAGTATTAATATCTTCAGAAGTATATTTACCTGTGTCTGCTTTGTTAAGGAAAGCAAGAGCAAATGCACTAATGAAGAAAAGAGCAACTAATACACCTGTAGTTTTTGTAAGAACTGATGCTGAACGTGCACCGAATGCCTGTGAGTTTGCACCACCAAATACGCCCATGCCAGAATTGTCTTCATTCTGAACCAATACAAGAAGAACAAGAAGAACGCTAATAATTACAAATGCTACAAGAAGAATTGTTTTTACAACACCCATTTTAATAACTCCAATGGTTTAATTTATTTTTTTTGGATTCTAGCAAAAAATTGCCAAAAAGTCAAACCGCCCCGCCAAACTTTAAGACAGGGCAATTTGAATTATTCTGATTTAATTAAGCTTCACAGATTGGTATGAATGTTTCTGCCTTAAGAGAAGCACCGCCAATCAAACCACCGTCGATATCTGGCTGAGCCAAAAGTTCTGGTGCATTAGAAGCTTTCATTGATCCGCCGTACTGAATAATTACTTCATCTGCTACTTTCTGGTTGTAGAGTTTAGCAATGTATCCCCGGATAAACTTGTGGATTGCCTGAGCATCTTCTGGAGTAGCTGTTTTACCAGTACCAATAGCCCAAACTGGTTCGTAAGCGATTGTTACATTCTTCATCTGTTCTTCTGTAACGCCTGCAAGACCTGCAGAAAGCTGGAAAGCACAAACCTGTTCTGCTTCACCTGCTTCTCTTTCGCTAAGAAGTTCACCAATACAAAGATCTACTTCAAGACCGCTTGACAATGCCTTGCGAACTTTTTTGTTAATAAGTTCATCAGATTCACCGATTTCGTGGCGGCGTTCTGAGTGACCAAGGATAACACACTGGCATCCGATGTCCTTAAGCATAGCGCAAGAAACTTCACCTGTGTGAGCACCATTGTCTGTAGCAGCACAATCCTGAGCTGCAAGAATGATGTTTGAACCTTTTACAACCTGTGCAACAGCATCAAGGTAAACAAAAGGAACACCAATCATAAATTTATTTGTTTTTCCTTTAAGAGCAGCAACAAGGTCAGAAGCCAGTTTAACAGCTTCTTCTTTAGTTGTGTTCATTTTCCAGTTTCCGGCAATATAATGTGTTCTAGCCATTTTTTTCTCCTGAATATTATTTTAATTCAAAGGGCCCCGCAATTACAGAACCCTATATTTTATTTAGCAAAGGATTGCAATACCTGGGAGTGTTTTTCCTTCAAGGAATTCCAAAGAAGCACCACCACCAGTAGAAACATGGCTCATTTTGTCTGCAAGGTTGAATTTGTTAACAGCAGCTACTGAATCGCCGCCACCAACAACAGTTGTAGCTCCCTTACCTGTTGCTTCTGCAACAAGACGTGCTACAGCTTCTGTACCTTTTGCAAAGTTAGCAAATTCAAATACACCAACTGGACCGTTCCATACAATTGATTTAGAAGCAAGAATTGCATCTTTGTAAAGCTCAACTGTCTTAGGACCAACATCCATACCCATAAGATCTGCAGGAAGGTCAACTGCATCAACTGCAACAGGATCTTTATCTGCAAATTCTTTTGCTGCAACATGATCAACAGGGAGAAGGATTTTTACTCCCTTTTCTTCTGCTTTCTTAAGAAGATTTACTGCTGTTTCGATAAAATCATCTTCTACAAGTGATTTACCGATTTCTTTTCCCTGTGCCTTAAGGAATGTATATGCCATACCGCCACCGATAATGAGTGTAGAAGCATTGTTCATAAGGCTTTCAAGAACAGCGATTTTTGATGAAACTTTTGCACCGCCAATAATAGCTGTCATTGGTTTTGGTGGATTTGTAACCATTGGTTCAATATACTTAACTTCTTTTTCCATAAGGAATCCGCCAACTGGTTTTTCTGTCATGTATTTTACGATTGTTGCTGTAGAAGCCTGATCCCGGTGGGCTGTACCAAATGCATCGTTTACAAAGATATCGCCGTAAGAAGCAAGTTCTTTTGCCATTGGTTCACGTTCTTCTGCTGTTTTTGCAGTTTCTTCTTTGTGGAAGCGAACGTTTTCAAGCATAGCAACTGCACCTTCTGGAAGAGCATCGATTGCTTCTTTCTGTCCCAGAGCATCCGGGAGGAATGTTACATCTTTTCCGAGTTTTTCTGCAAAATATTTTACAACTGGAGCCATGCGGTTTTTACCGTTAATGAACTTTTCTGCATCTGCTTCTGTCCATGTTTTTCCAGCTTTTTCTGCTTTTTCCTGAGCTTTCTTTACATCTTTTTTAGGATCTCCCAAGTGGCTCATAAGAACGAGGGAACGTGGGTTCTGTTCAAGAATATATTTGATTGTTGGAAGAGCTGCCATAATTCTAGTGTCATCCTGAACAACACCATCTTTCATTGGCACGTTGAAATCAACACGCATAATAACGCGTTTTCCTTTAAGATCTACATCTTTTACTGTTCTGATCATAATTACTCCTATATTCGAATATATAAAAAACAAGATTCGAACCGCAGTAATTATACAGTTTTTAGGAAAATATTACAAGAATTTTATTATCATTATTGCTTATTTTTATAGTATTCAGTTTGCTCTAAATAAGCCCGGCGAGTCATAATAAGGGAAATAAGTTCCTGATACATGTTAAAATCAACCTCAAGGGCGATGGGAAGAAGATAATATTCAGTTTCGTCGCAATAACGTTCAATAAATTTAGCATCTGTAACAAAACCAAGACTTGTCATATTGCTGATTCTGTCTGCACATTTAAGAACCTTTGCATTATGGGAACCGTTGTTAAGAATATTCAAAAGGAATTCCTGCTTAGTCTGCCCCTGCTTTTTAGTTACTTCCATAACAAGTTCATAGACTTTCTGACCTTCTTCATCGGCATTCATAATAATTCTGGGATCAAAATCAGACAAATCTTCAATTACGTCATGAACACAGGAAGCTTTAAGAAGAACAGAATCAATATAGCCGTAATCAATAAGAATGGCCATAGTATCAAGCTGGTGCCGGAACATATTTCCACCTGCGTGGCGGGCTTTACCAATCAATGCTGTAGAAACCTGCATATAGGGTGCCAGAGACATTCTTTTAAGTTCAAGCATATCTTCTGTACCCATCTGAACTGGTTTTTCTGTCTTTGTATTGAAAGTTTTACCCATAAGATCCCCCTAAGCTGATTATCAAGCAAATTAATAATAAAACAAAAATGCCCCGAAATCAACAAATATATTTTACAATATCGGCAAACTTCAGGGCTTTTATTATTATAATGAAGTAAGATATTCCTTAAGCTTTTCTATACGGTTTTTAGCCTGTTCAAGCTTAGCTTTTTCCTGCTCAACTACTTCTGCAGGTGCATGTTCTGCAAATTTTCCACCAAGTTTGGCAGTAATTTTCTGAACAGTAGATTCTTCAAGAGCAATTTCTTTATTGAATCTGGCTGCAAGCTGCTGTGTGTTTACGTTTTCGTCAACAAGAATGAATGCTTCAAAACCAGTTCCTACTGTACCAATTGATTTAGCAGGTTTTGATTCAGCAAATTCAACTGACTTAAGTCCTGCAAGAAGGCTGATAATATCAACTTTTTCTTTAAGAACTTCTGCAGGGCTTCCACAAATTACTTTAACTGCAACATTGATTTTACCTGCCGGATCAAGTCCACATTCAACACGAAGGGCACGAATATTCCTTACGAATTCTTTAAGGCTTTCAAAACGATCAACAATATCCTTGCTTTCTCGTTCTGCTGATGGTACAGGGAATTTTGCACCAATAAGAAGACCTGTATAATCATCACTTAAACAGATTGACTGTGCACCTGCTTTTGAACGGTTTGCAGCAATTTCTGCCAGTGGGAGTTTTGAATAAATTTCTTCTGTTACAAAAGGAACAAAGGGATGCAGGAGACGCAGGCTTTCTTCAAGAACATTAAGAAGAACGCTAACCTGTCTGTCTTTTTCTGCTTCGTCTTCTCCACGGAAACTGAGTTTTGTAGCTTCTACGTACCAGTCACAGAAATCATTCCAGAAATATTCATAGATTGCGCTGGCTGCATCATTATAACGATAGCTTTCCAATGCTTCTCTTTCTGCTTTTGCAGCTTTGTTAAGACAGGCATAAATCCATTTATCAAGTTCCGAAAGATCACTGTCTGCTACTGGAACTAGGGTACGTCCTTCAAGATTACCAAGAATATAACGGCTTGCGTTCCATACTTTGTTACAGAAACGGCTACCAAGTTTAAAGCTTTCCTTATCAATAAGAATATCCTGTCCCTGGGCAGCAAGATAACCAAGAGTGAACTTAACTGCGTCTGCTCCGTAAAGGTCAATCATTTCAAGTGGGTCAATTCCGTTGCCAAGAGATTTACTCATTTTGCGTCCCTGTTTATCGCGAACAAGTCCGTGAATGTAAATATCTTTAAATGGCACCTGACCTGTAAATTCCAGAGAAGCCATAATCATGCGGCTAACCCAGAAGAAAATAATGTCGTAGGCAGTAACAAGTGCACTTGTAGGGAAGAATTTTTCCATATCAGGAGTTTTTTCAGGCCATCCCAAAGTACTAAACGGCCAGAGCCATGAGCTGAACCATGTATCAAGAACATCCGGATCCTGTTTAAGCTTTTTGCTCTTACATTTAGGACATTCACAAGGATCTTCCCGTCTTACAATTGTTTCTCCACAATTTTCACAGTACCATGCAGGGATTCTGTGTCCCCACCAGATCTGACGGCTTACACACCAGTCACGGATATTTTCAAGCCAGTGAGAATATGTGTTTTCCCATTTTCTTGGGTAGAATACAATCTGTCCGTCTTTCCATGCTTTAAGAGCTTTGTCTGCCATTGGCTTCATTTTAACGAACCACTGGGCACTCAAATATGGTTCAACTACAGTTTTACATCGGTAACAGTGGCCTACAGAGTGAACCATCTTTTCTTCACCCTTAAACAAACCTGCTTCTGTTAAATCTTGGATAACAAGTTTGCGTGCTTCTTCCGGTTTAAGGCCCCTGTATTTTTCCGGAACGTTTTCATTAAGTCGTCCGTCTGGAGTAAGAAGGTTGATTACTTCAAGATTGTGTCTCTGTCCAACTTCCCAGTCGTTAGGGTCATGGGCTGGAGTAATCTTAACCATACCAGTTCCAAATTCCTTATCAACATAATCATCTGCAATAATTGGAATTTCTTTTCCTGTAAGAGGAAGTTTAAGCATCTTGCCAACAATATTTTTGTATCGTTCATCACTTGGATTTACTGCAACTGCTGTATCACCAAAAAATGTTTCCGGACGAGTTGTAGCAACTTCAATTTTTCCGCTTCCGTCTGCATATTCATAGAAAAGATGGTACATTGCACCGTTTGTGTCTTCATGATCAACTTCATCATCAGCAAGGGCAGTTCCACATCTAGGACACCAGTTTACAAGGCGCTGACCTTTGTACATAAGACCACGTTCATAAAGAGTAACAAAAACGTCCCTAACAGCCTTAGACAAACCTTCATCATAAGTAAAGCGTTCACGGTCCCAGTCTGTTGAGTTTCCCAGTTTTTTCTGCTGTTTAACAATAATATTATGATGATCTTCCTTTACTTTCCATGTTCTTTCAAGGAATTTTTCCCGGCCAAGGTCGTTGCGGCTCAAACCTTCTTTTTTAAGCTGGCGTTCAACAACGTTCTGAGTTGCAATACCGGCGTGATCTGTACCTGTAAGCCAGAGAGTGTTGTCTCCCTTCATACGGTGGTAGCGTACAACAATATCCTGAAGAGTGTTATTCAAACCGTGTCCCATGTGAAGAACACCAGTTACGTTTGGAGGAGGAATGACGACTGTATATGAAGCGGCCTTAAGCTGTTCTGCAGTGGCGTTAGGATTATCGGACATTGGCTTGAAACATTTGTTTGCCATCCAAAGTTCATAAATTCTGTCTTCAAAGTCTTTAGGATTGTAGGCTTTTTCTAATTCAATTGCTTTCATCAATCTTCCTCGTTAAAAAAAATATTGGCAATAATTATAACGGTTTTAAATGTTAAATTCAACATATTTACGATTTCATAAAGTTGAATTTTATACTGATTTTCTGTATTATTAAAATATGAAGAAAAATAAAAACACAATCATCATTCCACTTACAGTACTTTTCTGTGTACTATACATTATTTTTGCTTTCAGACCATTGGGGACTGAACTTTATTTTGAACCTCTGCAAACAATAGATATTTACGGGAATGAAGAAAACATCCAGCAGGAACCTCCACAGGCTGCAGAAACTCAGACAGACGTTTCTATTGTTCCATTCAAACTGGGACAAACTTTAGGATATATTGATTCCAATGGAAAAATTCTCTACAGATATTCATTCCCCTGGAAATCATCGATTACTGAAAATTTTTTTACAGTCTATGATTTAAACAGCACAAAATTCAACATCTGGGATCAGAAAGGCCAGATTATTACTACAATTGATGCTGCAGGTTTCCCATTTCTGGAACAGGACAGAATCTTTTTATTTGGACCTGGAGGAAACAATTTTGCAAAATACGATATTTCCGGAAAAAAATTATGGCAGTTTGAACGTTTTGCTCCAATCACCTGTTTTAATTCAAGCAAAGGGGGAATCACAGCAGGATATTCAGACGGAACACTTATAACATGGGCTTCAGACGGTACAATTCTCCAGAATTTTATTCCTGGAGGAAGCAATCACAATGTTATTCTTGGTGCCGCAGTTTCTGGTGACGGAAAATATACTGCCTGTATAAGTGGAATTCAAAAGCAGCGGTTTATTATTACTAAAAATGAGGGCAAAAATTCAAAAATCATTTTTCATCACTATCTGAATGAAGAAAAAACAACCCAGTGCTATATAAAATTCTCCCTGGATGATTCTACAGTTTATTATGATACAGCCGCCGGTCTTGGAATCTGTGTAATGGACAAAGTAAAAAGATTCCACAAGTATTCAATTGATCCACAGGGTACAGTGATGCAGATTGTAGAAGGCCCAGAAAGCCCTTTTGTATTTATCCTGGCAAAAAATGCTGAACAGGAAAACACTGAATGGACAGTCACAATTCTAGAAAGAGTTAATCACATTGCAGGACGTTTTTCATTCAGTAATACAGAAAATGCTTTTATTCAATTTAAGGATCAGAATCTTTTTGTAGGAACAGATACAACAATTTCTATTTTGAAGGTAGGCAGAAAATGAAAAAACTTTTATTTTTATTCTTAACATTAGCCGGTTCACTTGCTGCTTTTAGTTTTGACTGGCCTCAGAAAGAAATTGCATCCAACTCTTTTCATTCATATTTTGGGCAATTGAGAGGAGGCACTTTAGGTAATTCTATAGTTTTTAAAGAAAGTTCACCTGTAAAAAGTGCAGACCAGGGAACAATTGTGTGTATCATAAAAGAACATGATGAATCAATGGGATGGTTTGAAAGTCCACTGGGAAATGCAGTAATTATTAATCACCATAACCAGCTTTCCAGCGTTTACGGAAATATAGACAAAGAATCCATGAATCCAGAGCTGGAAAAACAATTTGAAATAGAAAAATCATTTTCCATTGGAGAAAGCGGTAATTCAGGATGGCAGGAAGGTTCAAGCTGTCTGGAATTCCAGGTTTATGACACAAAAAATAAATCCAGCGTAAACCCCCGAATCCTTATGCCACGCATTGGTCAGGAGCTTGAACTGTGGCCGGGAGACCTTTTTCTTGTTGACCGCAACGGAAATAATTTTAATTTAAGGGACAGAAAATATTTAAAAAGCGGCAACTATGCACTGTACAGATCACGGCAGATTACAGCTGTTCCGTATCGTACAACTGTTTATATAAACGGTGCAAGCATGGAAAACATTTGTTACGATACTCTGCGGGAATCCGAAGGACGACTATGTCTTGTTGGAAATGGAAATTATCCGGTAGATGCAGTTTACCCTGATTCAACAAAACAGCTTTTAGGATTTATAAGACTTACAAGGGGCCAAAACTCATTATCAGTCAGCCTGAGCGATATTCTTGGGAGCGTAAAAAGTGCCAGTTATCTGCTTATTGTAAATTGATTTTAAACTCAATAAAAAACTGCTGAATTTATACAATCGAACCTGAATCAAAAAACAGTTTAAAATTCCAGTGTATAAATTTCTTCCACACCTTTAACAAGAATTCCACCCATACCCAATTGAACAGCTGGTGCCAGATCTATGTCGTAACGGTCACCAATTGACACACATTCTTCTGGCCGGCTTTCTGTTAATTTAAGTGCAAGCTCCAACATTTCAACAGAAGGCTTACTTTTATTACAGCTGTCAAGTCCAACAACATCCTTAAAAAAATCATTGATTCCAAGAGCGGTAAGTGCAATTCTGGCAGATTCAACAGGATTATTTGTAACGGCAATTATTTTATATTTTTTTTGAAGCTCCGTAAGTTTACTGATTAATTTATTGTCTTTATGAAGAAAATGATTGGGTTTAACATAATTTTTGCGCCACTGAATACTTTCTTCAATAGGAATTCCAAAAGCAAGAAAAGTGTTTCCAAGACTGATTTTTTTCCCGCCGTTTTTATTGCTGTAATCCTTCCTGAAATCACTAATCATCTTGCGTGCTTCATTCCAGGAAATATTTTTTAACTGGGCAAAATGTCTAATCTGAACGTCAACCTGCTCAAAAATATAATATGGATTTGTGTACAAAGTTCCGTCAATATCAAAAATCAAAGTTGAAATTTTATCCGGCAAGTTGAATGTTTCCATAAATTCCCCCTAGATTAATTTTCGCAGATGAACAATATTTTTTACCGCATTTTGCAGGGAGTCATATTTTCCAAGAGCAACAAAACCAATGCAGCCATTACCCAAAAGTTCTGCATCAGGAATTTGAGCCAAGTTGATTTTAGAGCCCAGTAGTTTTTTCTTTAATTTAATTCCGCCTTTAATCTTACTTTGTCCCCCAGTAATTACAAAACTATCAGGGAAAATTTGATTATTTAAAGCAGCACAATTTTTAAGAGTCGTAAACGCAGAATTTATTTTGCTGCAATAATTTTCAAATTTAATTTTATTGCTTATTTTTTTGCAGAACAAATCATAAACATCACTGCCGGAATCAGGAATCAACGTAGAAGCATTCCACAGCCCGTTAATAATCGAAGGCATACATCTGATATTTTCTGCAGCCATTGGAAAGCTGGTGCACAAGTTGAATCCTTCACTACTGCCTGCCCTGTTACACATTTTACCAGATTCAATTGTACCAGTTCCAACTAATGCGCTAACAAAATCAGGCGCCCCGCAAATAACCGGAAGATTATCCAGATTAAAACGACTGTTTTTGCAAAGCCCTGCAATTGTTCCGCTTAAAACAAAAGGTGGAAGTTTTTTTAAATCATCTTCAAAAATTCCACTTGATTCAAACTGATTTAAATTTTCCCGGGGCCAGTAAAAATCAGAAAATGAATGCTGAGGCAAAATTGTAACAGCATTTCCAGTCATGGAATAAATCAAATATTCAGGACCACTAAAAACAAATTGAGAATGTAAATACTGCTGAGGATACAATTTTTTTAAAGCAAAGAGCCTTGGCAAAAAAAGTGATTTACCAAAAGCAGGAATTTCAAAATCAACTTTGTGATTCCATAGAAAAGTTGTTTTATCCTGCAAAACAAATGTAGGCCCGTTACCGCTTATGCAAACACCTTTTACCCGTTCCCATTTTGTTTTAATTTTTTTGCGGATAGAATCAACAAGAATAGTAACGCATTTTTCCCAGATTTCTGCAATTTTACAAGCTTGGGGAAAATCAGAATATTTAATCTGATGGGAACAGATTACTTTTCCTTTAAAACCAACAAGGGCAGACTTTACAGAAGAAGTGCCTATATCAATACATAAAACAAATTCTTCCATAAAAACTGCCCTTATAAATTTAATTAATAAATTGAATTATTCAGATTTTGTTTCGCTCTGACTTACACTCTTAATCATCTTATCAATAATATTGCGGTTATCCAAAAGGTCGCTCAAAGACTGGTCGTGATGCAGGCGTGTGATAACATTTGCAAACAGACCAGAAACATTTGTGCTGATGTACCATTCCTTGTTAAGCAATTCTTCGTGGTAAACAGCATTTGTACCAATAATTCTGTAGAACAAACCTTTCTTGTATGCTTCATCAAAGAGTTCAATAGCATTTCCAGTAAAGAATGGAAGAGAAATTGCAGCAATAACTTTTGTAGCACCGTTGTCGTGAAGGAAGCTCATAGCCTTAAGCAATGTACCACCAGTTCCAAGCATATCATCTGCAAGGAATGCAACTTTGCCTTTAACATCACCAAGAAGTTTTACGCTCTTAATGTTTGTGTTATTAGCATCCTGAGTAACAATCGAATAGTCTCTTTCTTTGTAAATCATTGCCAATGGCTTGTTAAGACCAGAAGCATAGAATTTATTTCTGTCGATGGCACCAGTATCTGGACTAACAACAACCAGATCTTCTGTACCGTTTTTAAGGTCAACGATTTTAGCAAGTTCACGGATAATCTGGTAAGAAGCATGAAGATTTTCACAGTGAGTGTGACCAAATGCGTTAACAATTTCACGACTGTGAAGATCAAGAGTAATAATTCTCTTAACTTCCATATTTTCATAAATATGTCCAAGGAGAGCAGCTGTAAGACCTTCACGGCTCTTCTTTTTGTGCTGACGGGCATAAGGATAAGAAGGAACAACAAGAGTAATCTGTTTTGCTCCTGCCTGACGTACTGCATCAATTGTAACAAGCAAAGTCATAACATGGTCGTTAACACTAAGCTTAAGTTTGTTCTTTCCTTCATTGAGGGAAATTTCTTCGTGATTTTCTACGTCCTGGAAAATGTAAACATCTTTACCACGAATGCAGTCAAGAAGTTCAGCCTTGAATTCACCATTGGCAAAATAAGTAAATCTTGTGTTTACTTTAAATACTGGAGCGCGGAACTTTTCTGTTGAACCACGAACAACCAAATCACTTGTGTGAAGATCATTGTCAAGGTTAATCTGTTTTACAAGAGCTTCCTTTTCAATATCATAGCGTTTAGAAATAACATCACTTTTAAGAGTAAAGCGGTGTTTGTACATATGGCGCAGGTGAGTGATAACTTCATTGGCAAAAGCTTCACCACCAGGACAAGCTACTACAGCAAGATCAGTTGGTTCTGAGTATGGCATAATTCTACCTTCTTATTTATAAAGATTGAAACTTTAGACAATTCTGCTGCCTTACTACAGATTGGCAGAAAATTTCACCAGTTCCGTTGAAGTAATATTACACTTTTTTACTAATTTTGTAAATTGAATTTGAAATGTTTACAATGAAATTATTTAACAAAACGCTGGGCAGGAGTTACAACCCAAAGAGCCTTAAGAGGAATATCACCTGAATTTTCCAGCATATGAGGACTTCCTGCAGCAAAACTCACACTGTCACCTTCCCTGAGCTCATACTGCTTGCTTTCATAGTGCATGATTCCCTTTCCTTCCAGAATTACACCAAATTCATGCCCAATATGTCCGTAATTTCCACGGTGGGTACTGGAACCAACAGGAATTGTAAGCATATAACTTTCCATTGAATGTTCACTGTTCTGCTCACGGGTTTTAATCAGTTCTTCCATGCGCACATCATCTTCATAAAGCTCACGGCGTTCACCTTCATGGATGATTGTAATTGGTTTCTGACGGTTATATTCTTCAAAAAGGTATTCAAGATTTACATCAAGAACACTGGCAAGAGTGAGAAGTGTATCGATAGCAGGACTTACTTTATTTCGTTCAATCTGACTTACAAGACTTTCACTTACACCTGCTGATTGGGCAACTTGTTTTAAAGTATATCCCTTTTTTTCCCGGATTTCCCGAAGTTTTGTTCCAAATTGATACTGAATTTTACTTGGCGAGTCTGTCATTATTCTGTGTCTCCTGTTCAGCTTCCATAATAAAGCGAATAAAGTGGTCTTCCAGTGTTTTCTTTGGTCCGGAAACCTTAAGTCGCTGTCTTGCACGGGCATTATCACGTCTTACAGTATACAGAAGATAGAAATCCCTGTAATCAAGAGAGATATCAGTTTTAACACGTTCTCCAAGATAAGAACTAACTTCATCACGGCCAATTGATTTTACACCCTGATTTTTAAGAATTTCCTTAAGACGGCCAATCTGTTCATAGGAAATACCAAAAAGAAATTCCTCAAGAGCCTGACTTACATCACTGTCACCAAGTCTGGCTTTAATGAATTTTCCCCAGGCATTATCCGCCTGCATACTTACCATAATAAGCTCACTTGTTCCCATCATTGTTCCAAATGCAGGCGCTAATGTACGACGGGCACGCCACACACTTTGAAGCACAGGAGCAATATCAGACATATTCTGATCACTCCGATGTTCCCAAAGAATAATCAAACTTGTAGCAAGACGCTGTCTAAAAGACATTTCCAGAGTTTTGTCATGCAAAAGATTAAGGTAAACATCTTCTGCCATTAAAGTAAACATCATGGAAACTGTTTCTTCATAATATTCTTTAACTTCCTTTTCTGGAAGATCTGTATAATCTCTGGCAAGTTTGTACATTGAAAAAAAAGTATGAATCTTAGCAATAAGAAAGCTTTTACCCATACTGGCTTTTGAAGGCATGTGAAGAATAGTATCTCCGTCTTCCGGATAAGAAATAAGACTGTCTACAAGTGCTTCCGGTGTTCTAACAGAAGAAGTTGTATTTGTTCGTTCCAAAAGTGACGGAAACTGAGCAATAGAAGCAGCAAGAGATTCAATTCTGTTCATTCTATTAGTAAGCCGTTCAATTTTATCTGGAGATTTGATAGAAAGAGCGCCCATCAGTTTAGCAACCAGTGATTCCTGGTGAGGTGTAAGAAAGATAATTCCAGTTGTAATTGTATCCTGGATATTAAATTCATCACCGGCATCTAAAAACTGGTCAATGCTAATATATTCAAATTCAGGACTTGTTTCTAAAGAGTCCATTTAAGCCTCACATTTTTTAAAATAATACATATCTATTATATCACATTTTTTTTAAATTTGAGAAAAAATTTGTTGTTTTTTATCGTGTTTTTTAATTATTCTGCCCTTTTAGCCCTTACTTTTTCTACAGTAGAAACTGGAATTTTTAAAAGATCATTGTATGCAAGCCGTTCAAAATTTCTTGGAATTGTTCCATAAGGTGAATTATCATAAATTTCAAGAATTTCAAGGAAAATATCAGCAGCTTCTTCATATTTTTTTTCTTTAAGAAGTATGTGACCTATTTCGTAACGACCTTCAACATAAGTAGCGGTATTTACACCATAAAGCTGCAAAAGTTTATTGTAACATTTTAAAGCCCCTTCCTTATCGCCATTATCAAAAGCAGTCTGGGCAGTCTGAATAATTTCCAGCTCAGAAGCATCATTGGAAATAACAATTTCTGTAGTTTTGCAGGAGATAAACATAGAGCATAAAATTGAGCACACTAAAATTGATTTATTAAAAATTTTCATTTTTCCATCCATTAATTTAATAATTTAACAAATTATACTATTTATAGTTACATTTTTCAATGGAGCATTTTAATCCACAAGTTTCTTTTTATTCCATGGCTGAGTAAGTTTTAAAGGATCGCTGGAACAAATTGATTTAGCAAAAAGCTCATGTACCTGTGAAAAAACCTGACTCAGCGTAATCTGTTCATCACTGGTAAAATTTCCAAGAACGTATCCTGCAATATCACCATGGGAAGGTTTTCCTATACCGAATCTAAGCCTGTAAAAATCAGCAGTTCCAAGATTATCCTTTGTTGAACGCAATCCATTGTGACCACCTAATCCGCCGCCAAATTTAAAACCAACAGTTCCTAGAGGCAGTTCAATCTCATCATGAACAACAAGAACTTCATCTGGTTTAAGTTTATAAAAACGGCAAAGTTCACCAATAGCATCTCCACTTAAATTCATATAAGTCTGAGGCTTAATAAAATAAATTTTAGGAGGAAATTCCTTTGGAAGAATCAAACTGCCATCATCACGTTTTTTTAATAAATTACAGTCTGCAAGCATTCCTGCAAATTTTTCAAAATCAAACTGAGCAAATTCACTTTTAAACTTTGAAGAATAAGAAATTCTGTTTGCAAACGGAAGTGATTTTTCAAAAAGCCAGGCCGTATTGTGTCTGGTGTTTGCATACTCATGCCCATAGTTTCCAAGAAATGCAACAAGCTGAATCATTTCTGCGCTCCACTACCTTCCTGGAACTGCTGCTTCAGAATATTAAGCATAACAGCCGGCGGCATAGGAGGAATACAGGCCTTGGTCAAGATAGAAATAACATCATTTGCAAGAACGCCCATCATCTGCCGCATAATCGCTTTTGCTACAATATTTGGTTCCATAATATCATCCTGGTCAAATTCAACAGGCACAATATATGTTTCTTCGAAAGTCCCGATTTTTTCTACAATGTCATGGCTTGAAATTTCCAGTCCCAGATGCAGACGAACAGTAGTATGCAAATTCTGAATGGGCGCAACGGAACTATTCAAATTGAATTTATGATCTACAGCACCTTCAGGATGTTTAATAAGATTAAAGCTTGAATTAACAACAAAAAAATTCTGCATATTCATACAAATACCACCTTGTTACAGAGAAACTGTTTCTACACCTGCTGATTTACAAATTAAAACAGGAAGATTTCCATTACGAGTTCTAAGTTCATCCATAAACTGTTTTTCTATATTTGCATCTTTAAGTTTGATTGAGTAAGTAAGTTGATACAAAGAACCCATATTTATTGTTTTCATTGATTCGAGACTCCAGTTAAGTGTCCATTTATCAAGAATATCGTTAAAGGCATCAGAAAAATTCAGATCCTCAGGAACACTAATCTTAAGTGTTTTATTCAAACTGTTTTTCTTGCCAAAACCTGATAAAGTAAGCACAACAAATACAACACTCACAAACATTGAAAAAATCAAGCCGGCAAAATATTCTCCAATACCTACCATGAGACCAACAACCATAGCAAAACAAATATAAATAATGTCCTTTGAATCACCAGGAATAGACCTGAAACGGATTAAAGAAAAGGCACCAATAATTGCTACTGCTTTTTTAAGATCATCGCCAACAAAACTAATTAAAGCACTAACGATAATTGGCATCAAAACCAAAGTGAGTGCAAAACTTTCAGAAGTCTGTTTTTTACGATTGCACAAAATGTATGAAAGGCTCACGATAAAGCCAAACATCAAAGAAATAACACCTCTAAAGATGAATTCTCCGAATGAAATTGCAATGTGAACACTACCAAAATTAGACAAAAAATCCATTTTCATTCCCCTTGTTCAATAAAAAATTATTAAACTCTGTACCATATTTTGAAAAACTAACATGCTTTATATCCAGCTTGTTAATAATCTCTGCAAACCAGATTGGCATTGTATTGGAAATTTTTACTTCCATCAACCACTTGTCTCTAGGCAAAAGAAGATAACCAAAAGCTCCATCTTCAAGATGCAAATCAAAACGTCTGCTTCTAATATTTGTATCTAAAGTAAGTCGAAAATTTTTATCTTCTTTAGAAAAATAAGCAAATCTATCATACCCAAGAAAAACCCTGGGAAAAATCGGATGAACTTTTAAAAAATATTTTAATTCCTCAAGAACCTGTTTGTTTTTTATTTTACTTTCATCCTGAACTTGCTGTGTTTCTAAAAATTTGTATGCATCACCTAATTCAAAACTTGTGCGCCTTTTATTTACAAGACCTTTATATTTCTTTTTTATCTCAACGTAAACATTATCATTTAAAGAAGGAACACCATAACCTCTCACCCTGAGTTTTTCCTTATACAAAGGTTTTTGGAGAGACGCAGTAATTAAATCATCTGTGTATGTATCATAATAAATATTATTAATAGAATAAGGCTTTCCACCAGCGTTAAAATCATCACAATCCATATAAGGCAAAATTGACTCAATAAGTTGATCTTTCTGAGCGGCAGAAAGCATGAATTTTAATTCATATCTGTTAAAAATTTCAATGGCCATTTTTAATTTTTTACCGTATATTTATATTTCCATGTTAAAGGAATCCCAATTTTTTTTAAGCCGTTGTGATTAGCAGTCAAATGAATACCAGTTCCAAAAGTTCCAGCCCCTGTATCAATGGAATAATTAAAGCCTCCCTTAAGCTTAAACTTTGGATTCTCCCCATAAAAACCTGAATACGAGAAATTCAAATCGATTTTATTTATATTCAGAAAATTCCAGTCAATTCTTACTGCCCCAAGAAAAGGCAATCCTTTATTACTGGAATGTTCCACAAGATTCTGGAGATAATCTACCGACAAAACAATTCCACGTTGTATAATTTCATACCTTCCACTAAAATCAAAGCGTAAAGTCTGATTATAATATAAATCCTTGTAAAAATATTCTTCTGAATCACCATAAACAATGCCAAAATTCAAATCCAAATCCGGTATAAAATCTAATGATGAAAAAATCCCATAACCAACAGATTCATTTTGGTTAAAAACATCTGCAGCAATTGTAAATTTATTTTTTAATTTATATTCTGCACCAAAACGATATTCAGCAGACAAAGTTTCAAAGGTTTCACTGGAATTGTTTAAGCTCACAAAAGCGCAAAATCCATTAAAATTTGCACCCAAATAAATTCCGCCTTCCACAAGTTTTGCTCCGCAGGGAACTTCATCCAATGCGAAAAGTTCTCCACCTTTGGCAGAATACTTAGAAAAACAATAATTTCCAGCACCAGCTTCAATAAAATCAAAAGGCTTAAAAGAAACATATCCCCGTGGTCTAAAATAAAATCCACTATCAGAATCAACAAGATTATTTCTGTCAAAGCACAAAATTGAACTGTCTAAACGGATTCTTGAATTGATTTTTTTGCTCTTGTAATCAATCTGGAAGCGGTCATTCAAATAGAAATCTGAAGAAAATTTTCCATCCTGGTTATTTAATTCAACTAATTCTTCAAGAAGACGATCATTATCTCCACCAAAAGTATTGGTAAAAACTAAACTGTCAAAATAGTCCGATTGTGCAAAAATATTAAATGCTGATAATATTACTGGTAAGATTAATACTAATTTTTTCATGCTATTCCCCTTTTTTCAATTTCAAGAACAATTGCATCAACAGTATCTGCAACATTCAAACCATCTTCATTAATAATTATATCTGCATATTTTTCATAAAGCACTTTACGTTCTTCAAAAATATCTTTAATAGTGGCACCTTGATTATGAACAACTCCACGGGCATCAAGATTACCTAACCTTTTATCTAAATTTTCAAAAGATGTCTGAAGATAAATTATAAGCCCTTTTTTCTTAAAATGAGTCATGGCTTTTTCGCTATACACTGCACTTCCACCGGTAGCAATTACAGAATTTTTTGCATTAATACCGCAATTTACTTTTTCTTCGTAAGATTTAAATCCATCGTTGCCCATAGAACTAATAAGCTGGGACAAACGTTTTGAACTCTTCTGCTGAATTACAAGGTCGCTATCCAAAAAATTCATATTCAATACTTTGGCAAGAATAACTCCAACGGTACTCTTACCAACACCAGGCATACCGATTAAAACAATGTTCTTCATATAAAAAAATTATAGCAGATTTTTTAACAAATAAAAAGATAATACAACGATATTGAAAATTTTTTTTAAAATAAAATATGGGACAGACAAGAGTTGAACTTGTGACCCCCGCCTTATCAGAGCGGTGCTCTAACCAACTGAGCTACTGTCCCTTATTAATTAAAATATAGCAACAATAAAAAAAACAATCAAGTGCAAAAAAGTAAAATATTTTTCATTTTAAATAAAAAAAAGCCGGCAGCTACCTACTTTCCCGCGAATGCAGTATCATCG
>JAEDJS010000027.1 GCA_016296205.1 Treponema sp.
AGAGACAGGGTTGAGGAGTTAACTGATGGCACGAATTGCGGGAGTTGACCTCCCTAACAAACATGTCAATATAGCATTAACCTATATTTACGGTATTGGCCGTCCATCTGCACAGAAGATCTGTGAAGAAGCTGGAATTAATCCAGATGCAAAGATGAACGATCTTTCACAGGATGATTTGACAAAACTCCGTGAAATCATTGATGCTAATTACAAAGTTGAAGGACGTCTTCGCAGTGAGATTGGTCTTAACATTAAGCGTCTTCAGGATATCGGGTGCTATAGAGGCATTCGTCATCGCCGTGGTTTGCCAGTTCGCGGTCAGCGCACTCGCACTAATTCTCGCACACGCAAAGGTAAGAAAAAGACCGTTGCTAACAAGAAGAAGTAGTCGGAGGTAATTAATGGCAACCGTTAAAAAGCGAAAAGAAAAGAAGAGTGTTTATGAAGGAAATGTCTATATTCAGGCTACTTTCAATAACACAATTATTACAATCACAGATATGAAGGGCAACGCAATTAGCTGGGCTTCTTCTGGTGGATTAGGATTCCGCGGAGCAAAGAAATCTACTCCGTTTGCAGCACAGACTGTTGCTGAAACAGCAGTTCAGCGCGCAGCAAGTTATGGCTTGCGTGAAGTTCATGTATTTGTAAAGGGACCAGGAATCGGCCGTGAAAACGCTGTTCGTGCTCTTGGTGCTCTTGGGCTTAAAGTAAAATCAATTTCTGATGTTACTCCAATTCCACACAATGGATGCCGCCCACGCAAAACACGTCGCATGTAAGGAGAATCCGTAGATGGCTAGATATACAGGTCCAGTATGCAGACTTTGCAGAACTGAACAGAAAAAATTGTTCTTAAAGGGTGAACGCTGTAACAGTGATAAATGCCCAATTAACAAAAAACGCGCAGCTCCTGGAAAGGATCCAAAAGCACGTGCAGGAAAACGCAGTGAATATGGTACACAGCTCCGTGAAAAACAGAAGATCAAGAGAATGTATGGTGTACAGGAAAAACAGTTCCACCTTACATTTGAAAAAGCTCAGCGCATGGGTGGTGTTACAGGTACAAACCTTTTGGTATTGCTTGAAACACGTCTTGATAATGTTGTTTACAGAATGTGTTTTGCATCAAGCCGCGCACAGGCTCGTCAGGTAGTTCTTCATAGACACGTTATGGTTAATGGCCGTATCGTAAACATTCCTAGTTACGTTGTAAAACCAGGTGATGTTATTGAAGTAAAAGAAAGAAGCAAGAAACTTGCTATCATTCAGGACGGACTTAAAGAAATTTCAAAATCTGGTAATTCTCCATGGGTTACTGTTGACGTAGACGCTGTAAAAGGCACATTCGTTCAGTATCCACGCCGTGAAGAAATGACAGATCTCGCTGATGTAAAAGAACAGCTCGTAGTTGAGCTTTATTCTAAATAATAAGGAGTTCAGATGGCTCGCAAAAATCTGCTTAAAGGTTTTAAAAAACCAAAGACTATCGCATTTGAGCATCTCGAAACTAATCCTAACTATGGTAAGTTTACTGCTTATCCATTTGAAACAGGTTTTGGTACAACTGTAGGAAATACTCTCCGCCGTGTACTCTTGTCTTCAATCCAGGGATATGCAATTTCTTCAGTTAAGATTACTTCGTATGACAATAATGATGTACCTCATGTTATTTCGAGTGAATTTGAAGCTATTCCAAATGTAAGTGAAGATACACTTGAAATAATCAATAGCTTAAAACAGATTCGTTTGCGCCTGCCGGAAGACGTTGAACAGGATACAATCCTTTTCGAATTTAAAGGCCCTGGAACAATTACAAGTGACGACTTTAACAAAGCCGGACAGCTTGAAGTTTTAAGTAAAGGTGTTGAAATCTTTACAATGATGGAAGGCTGTAAACTTGAAATGGAAATTCAGGTAGACTTGGGAAGAGGTTATGTTCCTGCAGAAGCAAATGAACATTACATTGAAGTTGTAGGTACAATTGCAATGGACTGTATATTTACTCCTGTACCAAAGGTTAAATATTCTATTGAACCTTGCCGAGTAGGTCAACGCAACGACTACGACAAACTTATTCTTGAAGTATGGACTGACGGCACTATCAATCCAGAGGATGCATTGGCAGAAGCAGCAAAAATTGCTAAAGATCACTTTGCAATCTTTGTAAACTTTAATGATGCAGATGTTGCTTCCAGCGACGAAATGGAAGAAGGTGACGAAATCGTAAAACAGACACTTAATGCTAGCGTAGAAGAGCTTGAGCTTTCTGTTCGCAGTTCAAACTGCCTTAAAAATGCAAATATTCGCACAATTGGCGAATTAATTAAAAAGACGGAAGAAGATATTGCCAAAACACGTAATTTCGGAAAGAAGAGTCTTGAGGAAATTAAGACCAAGCTTGAAGAGCGTGGATTGAGTTTGGGTATGACTGATGTCAGTGGCCTGAAGGGTATCAACTTACGTAAAAAGGAAGAACCAAATGAATCATAAAAATGGTTTTAATCCGCTTTCACGAACAACTGCACATCGCCGTGCTATGACAAGAAACATGGTTACATCTCTTTACAGATATGAACGTGTTACAACAACAAAGTCAAAGGCATTGGAAGTTCGTAAAGCTGCTGAAAAGCTTATTACACGTGCAAAGGTAGACACTGTTCACAACAGAAGAATTGCAGCAAAATTCATTGCTGACGAAAAGATTCTCAACAAGTTGTTTACAGAAATCGGACCTCGCATGAAGGATCGCAAGGGTGGTTATACACGCATCCTTAAGATGGGTTACCGCCAGGGTGATGCTGCTGATGTAGTTATCCTTGAATTGGTAGACTACAAACTCCCAGATCCAGATGCTAAAGAAGACAAACCAGCTAAAGCTGCTGAAAAAAAGGCTCCTGCTAAAAAGGCACCTGCAAAAAAAGCAAAGGCTGCTGAAAAAGCTGAAGCACCTAAGGAGTAAATCATGTCTAAGGCACATCGCGGATCAGGTATCCGTAGCGAAGCTAACCACGGTCGCGGAAAATGCGGTCGCTGTGGTAAAGACCAGATTAAATGTTTGTATGAACAGGAAATCGATGGTCAGAAAGTAAAGATTTGTAAAATCTGTAAGGCTGCTTTGAAAAACCAGGCACAGAAAGCTGCAAAAGAAGCTAAGAAAAATGCACCTGTAGAAGCACCTGCAACAGAAGCTTAAGTAAAACACTTGGCTTCGTAAGCCACTCTATTTCAGGGTGGCTTTTTATTTTAATAAAATTTTTTATAATATAAATCAAAATGGAGGATTTTTATGAAAAATTTAGTAAAAGCTTTAATGGCTGTAGCTGCTGCTGCACTTTTGGCAACTGGTTGTGCAAAAAGCAATAATGGTGCAGAAATTAAAATTGGTGGTATTTTCCCATTGAGCGGACCAGTAAGTGTTTACGGTTTGGAATGCCGTCGTGGTATTGAACTTGCTATTAGTGAAATTAACTCAAACGGTGGAGTTAATGGAAAGCAGTTCAAGTTGCTTAGTGAAGATGATGAAGGTAATGAATCAAAAAGTGTAAGTGCATACAAAAAACTTACTGTTCAGGACAATGTTGATTACATTATTGGTTCACTTACATCTGGATGTACAAAAGCAGTAACAGATTTGGCTCAGGCTGATGGAATTATTCAGTTTGCTCCTGCTGCAACTCGTACAGATATTACAGATGCTGGTAATAACATTTTCCGTGCATGTTACACAGACCCATTCCAGGGACAGGTTGGTGGAAAATTTGCTGTAGAAAATCTTGGTGCAAAGAATGCTGCAATTTTGTTTGATGCTGGTAACGATTATTCAGTTGGTCTTACAGAAAACTTTATTAAAGCTTTCACAGCTGGTAATGGTACAATCATTGCAAAAGAAAGCTATATGACAAAAGATATTGATTTTAACAGCCAGATTACAAAAATCAAATCTGCTAATCCAGATGTAATTTACCTGCCAGACTATTATGGAACTGTTGCTTTGATTGCAAAACAGCTTCGTGCTCAGGGAGTTAACACTCCAATCGTTGGTGCAGACGGATGGGATGGTCTTTGTGCAGATGCAGGTGATGAAGTTATTGGTGGTTTCTATTCAAATCACTATGCTGCAGACAGCGATAAAGAAATCGTAAAGAACTTTGTTGCAAACTTCACAAAAATGTATAAATCAACACCAAACAGCTTTGCAGCACTTGGTTATGACTGTGTATACCTTCTTAAAGATGCAATTATTGCAGCAGAAGAAAATGGTGAAAAGGCTACAACTGATACAGTAAGAGCAGCTCTTGAATCAATTTCTGGAAGCTATGTTACAGGTGAACTTTCTTTTGACGAACACCACAACCCTGTTAAATCAGCAGTTATGGTAGAAATTGTTAAGAAAGACAATGCTTTAACAACTGTATATAAAACAACTGTTAATCCATAATCAACTTAAATAATAAACTTTATTTTGGTTATTAAGCATCTGTTTGTTTTAAGCAGATGCTTTTTTTTGTTTTGATTTCAAATTGAGATGCTGAATCAGGTTCAGCATGACGGAACTTTGGGGATTTTTTTTGTTGATTTCAAATTGAGATGCTGAAACAGGTTCAGCATGACAGAGCTGAAACAGTTCAGGATGACACAACGCACACGTCATTCCGGACTTGATCCGGAATCTCTTTTTTGAAATGACGGGAGAGATGCTGATTCAGGTTCAGCATGACGGAACTTTGGGGATTTTTTTTCCATTTCAAATGTAATAAGTTGTTGAAAAAATAAGTGTTTTAAGGTATAATTTTTTGATTAAAATGTTTTTGGAGGAAGTTGTGGCTACTTTTTTACAGCAACTTGTAAACGGGTTATCCCTTGGCAGTATTTATGCTTTGATTGCTCTTGGTTACACAATGGTTTATGGTATCGTTAAACTCATCAACTTTGCTCATGGCGACGTTATGATGATTGGTGCATATACAGGTTATTTTATTCTTTGTTCTTTTGGAAAAAGCAATGTAAGCTGGTTTGGGCTTTCTGTTGCAATTCTTGGGGCAATGATTGTTTGTTCTTTGTTAAGCCTGTTGATTGAACGCTGTGCTTACAGACCATTAAGAAATGCTCCACGTTTAAATTCACTTATTACTGCAATTGCTGTTGAGTTGATTCTTCAGAATGTTATGCGTGTTCTTCCATTTGTTGGTCCTGATCCTAAAGCTTTTCCAACTATGGAAACAAAAATGTTTAACATGGGGCTTCTTTCTATTTCCAACATTCAGATAGTAGTTATTCTTCTTAGCGTTATTCTTATGCTTTTGCTTACACTTCTCATTAATTATACAAAAACTGGTAAAGCTATGCGTGCAGTTAGTTTTGATATGGGTGCTGCCAGCTTAATGGGAATTAACGTTAACAGAACTATTGCAATTACGTTTGTTATTGGTTCTGTGCTTGCCGGTGCTGGTGGTGTTCTTTATGCATCAGCTTATCCTCAGGTTTCGCCGGTTATGGGATATATTCCAGGTCTTAAAGCATTTGTTGCGGCTGTTCTTGGTGGAATTGGAAGTGTTCCTGGTGCAATGCTTGGTGGTGTAGTTCTTGGAATTGCAGAAACAATGACTAAGGCTTATATAAGTTCTATGTATGCAGATGCTATTTCATATTCAATTTTGATTGTAATTCTTCTTGTAAAGCCTACTGGTTTGCTTGGCAAGAATACTCGTGTTAAGGTTTAAGGAGTGTGGAAATGAAAAATAAATTTTATAGAAATACCATAATCCTTACAGTTGTTGCTTTAATGGCCATTGTTATTCCTTCAATTTTGATTTCGGCAGGTGTAATCAACAAATATCTTTCTTACAATATTACTCTTGCTGGAATCAATGCTCTCCTTGCTATTAGTGTTAATATGATTTGCGGAATTACAGGTCAGCTTAGTCTGGGGCAGGCTGGGTTCCAGGCATTGGGTGCTTACGGCGTTGTTATTCTTACTGCAAAATGTGGAATTCCTTTGCCCTTGAGTATTTTATTGGGTGGCTGTTTTTCTGCTTTTGCTGGATTTTTAATTGGTTTTCCTACTCTTAAACTTGAAGGTGATTATCTTGCGATTGTAACTCTTGCTTTTGGTGAAATTATCCGTATTCTCCTTGTTAACTTAAAAGATGTTACTGGTGGTCCTAACGGAATGAGTTTTAAAACTATTTTATCTTCAAAACACCATGGGGCATTAGTAAGTTATCTGGTTGTAATTGGAATCCTTGTGCTGGTGATTGTTCTTTTGCAGAATTTTATCCGTTCAACTTATGGCCGTGCTATTCTTGCTGTTCGGGAAGATGAAATTGCGGCTAATTCAAGTGGAATCAACATTTTTAAATATAAGATGACTGGTTTTGTAATTGCAAGTTTTATTGCTGGTATAAGCGGTGCTTTATATGCTGCACTTGTTGGTTATATTAAACCGGAGCTTGCTGGATTTGACAATTCGATTAATGGATTAATTTATGTTGTTCTTGGCGGTATGGGTAGTGTTACAGGAAGTGTTGTTGCAGCATTTGTTCTTACACTGCTCCAGGAATTCCTTAGATTCCTTGCTGATTTTAGACTTTTGATTTATCCGGTAATTCTTATTATCGTTATGCTTTTTAGACCTCAGGGAATTTTTGGTAAGAAAGAAATTAGTTTTGTTAAAGCCTATGAATGGGTTGTTTCTAAATTTCAGTCTAAAAAAACAAAGGCCTGTAAAAATAATGGAGGAGAAGAATGAGTGACGAAAAAATTTTGCTTAGGGCAAATGATATTTCCATTGTTTTTGGCGGTTTAAGAGCTGTAAGTGGTTTTAATCTGGAACTTAAAAAAGGAGAACTTGTTGGTTTGATTGGACCAAATGGTGCTGGTAAAACAACTGTTTTTAATATGTTTAGCGGAGTATATACTCCAACAGAAGGTCAAATCACTTTTTTAGACAGAACAAATAATTTGCAGACTATTAATAAAAAAAGTCCGGCAAAATTGAACCAGATGGGAATTGCAAGAACGTTTCAGAACATCCGGCTTTTTGGAAACCTCTCTGTTGCAGATAATGTAAAAATTGCTTTGCATCAGAACAGAAATGTTAATCCGTTGGATGTTCTTTTGCGTACACCAAAGTTCCGTAAAGATGAACGTTTGATGCAGGAAAAAGTAGAAAATTTTCTTAAAATTTTTAATATTGAAGAAAAGAAAAATGAACTGGCAAAGAATCTTCCATACGGTGAACAGCGAAAACTGGAAATTGTACGTGCTCTTGCCAGTGGTCCAAGTCTTTTATTGCTTGATGAACCTGCTGCCGGCATGAACGGTCAGGAAACTGATGAGCTTACTAAGCTTATTGCTTTTATTCAAAAAGAATTTGATCTTACAATTCTGCTTATTGAACATGATATGCATCTTGTTATGGGTATTTGTGAGAGACTTCTTGTTCTTGATTACGGTCGAGTAATTGCAGAAGGTACTCCGGAAGAAATTCAGAAAAATCCTGCAGTTATAAAGGCTTATCTTGGGGAGGAAGCAGTATGAGCATGCTGGAAGTAAAGGATTTGAATGTTTCGTATGGTGCTATTAAGGCCCTTCGCGGAATTAATTTTGAAGTAAATGAAGGCGAAGTAATTACTTTGATTGGAAGTAATGGTGCCGGTAAAACTACTACTTTGCATTCAATCAGTAATCTTATAAAAAAGCAGAGTGGATCTGTTGTTTTTATGGGTGAAGATATCACTAATCTTTCTGCTGATAAAATTGTTAGAAAAGGGCTTATTCATGTTCCAGAAGGACGAAGAATTTTTGCAAATTTGTCTGTTAAAGAAAATCTGGAAATGGGTGCTTATACTCGCAAAGATAAAGACGGAATAAAAAAAGACATGGAATGGGTTTACGAGCTTTTTCCACGAATGAAGGAACGTCTTGGTCAGGCTGCGGGAACTTTAAGTGGTGGCGAACAGCAGATGCTTGCTATGGGACGAGCTCTTATGGGCAGACCAAAACTACTTTTGCTTGATGAACCAAGTATGGGGCTGGCTCCAATTCTTGTAGATGAAATTTTTGATATTATTCAAAAAATTTCCAAGAGTGGAACTACAATTCTTCTTGTTGAACAGAATGCTTACAAAGCACTTTCAATTGCTAACAGAGCATATGTTTTGGAAATCGGGGAAGTTACAAAATCTGGTAACGCTGCTGATTTGATAAAAGATGATGCAGTTAAGTCTGCATATTTAGGGGGCTAATATGATTATTTCTGAAGTTATGGCAAAAAATCCTGCAACAGTAAATCCTGAAGCTAGTGTTATTGAAGCAAAACGAATTATGGCAGACAAGGGAGTAAGCAAACTTCCAGTAGTAGATAAAAGCGGTGCGTTAGTAGGCATTGTAACTGATAATGATATTCAGAAAGCTGCTCCAAGTGAAGCAACAACTCTTGATATGTTTGAACTTAGTTATCTAATTTCTAAACTTACTGTGGAAAAGGTAATGAAAAAAGATGTAAAGTTTGTTTCAGAGGACGAAAGTGTAGAAGAAGCAGCAAGTCTTATGGCTGATTATAAAATCAGCTGTCTGCCTGTAATTAAAAACGGTCTGGTTGTTGGAATTATTACAGAAACTGACCTTTTTAGAATCTTGATTGATATGCTTAGAAAAAAGATTTAATAGAAAAAAGATTTAATCGGTTATTTTAATTAAGCTGGTAACAGGTATCGAGTTTCTAGATAAGTAGAAGTGGCCGGTTTTTAAATTTGAATGAAAAAGAGCAAAAAAATATCAGAATAAAAAAACGGAGCCCAGGTTCGGCTATCATGCCCATTTGGAACTCCAACCAAAGGTAGAAGTAAAAAATAAAGTTGCGTTCCACTCATGGGCAGGACAGACGGTTCTGGGCGTGAGTGTTTAATTCTGAAATTTACAAATAATTTTGAAAGAGCAAAAAAATAACCGGCCACAATTTTGAAGTGTTTTTTTATGAGTAGTATTTAATATAAAAGCATTGTTGATTCTGCCATCTTTTTGATTTTGTCTTTGATTGACTGTGGAGAAATTACTTGAATGTCCGGGCTGAATTTCATAATCAATCTTAGAAGTTCGGGCTCGTGGACGGTGGAAAATTTAATAATAACTTCGCCATTGCTTAATTTTTGAACTGACTGGTTATCTCCCCAGTTTCTTTCTGAAGCATACAGTGCAAGGTTTACCGGGAATTTTAATTCAACATTTATAATATCTGTCTGCCATAAAATTCCATGCTTTTTGTCAAAATAATTTTCAAGCTTAAATCCCTGCTGAGGTGTAAATTTTTCTTTAATCGAAATGTTGGAAAATCTAGGAAATGCAAACCACAGGAATTTATTTGATTTATGGCAAAAACCAAGTAAGTACCAGCTTCCATCGTAGTAAACAATGTGGTAGGGATCTGCCTGTCTTGTGCTGATAGTGTTGGAGTATTGGGAATGATAAGTAAATTCAATTGTTTTATTTTCACGGCAAGCTGTAAGTACGTTGTCAAAAACATCTTTATTAATAGATGCAAGAGGGTCTGTTATTACTGTAATGTAGTTTTCTTTTTTGATTTTATCTTCACTAACAATTCCAAGCATTGACTGGCAGATTTTGTTCCATACATTCTTGAATGTGTCTTCCAGTGGAGTGTTTTTGTATTGTTCCATCAGGTTTAATAAAATTGAAATATCAATTATTTCCTGATTCGTCATTTTTGTTACTTCATCTGGATTTGTAATGTGGTAACCCTGCCATTGATTTTCTTTTATTATTTTGCAGCCTTTAATGTTTATGAGTCTTGAAATTGAATCACTGATGGCGTCTACACTTCCAAAGTAAGTTAATTCTTCAAGAATTGTTTTGCGATTTGGATATTTCTTTTTAAGGTCTTGGGGATTTTTTGATTCAGGAATTTTATTTGATTCGATTATAAAATTCATCAGAATTAAATCCTGCTCCTTGATGATTGCATTTTCTGCCCATTTTTTGTTTGAGCCTTCCGGATCGTAATGTTCACGGATAATTCTGTTGCAGGAAGCAAATAATTTATTTAATGAACTTATTTTTCTTTTGTAAATTTTTGAAACATCTGCAATGGTTTTACGTTTATTATCCTGAATGCCTTTCCAATAAAGATAAATTTCTACGTCTTTAGGATTCTTTTTTTTATCAAGTAATATCTGTTTAAGTTGATTGTAGGATTCGATTTGTGCTTCTTTTTTAATGATTTCCTCACTAACATCAGGAATTGAAGACTGCATCTCATCAAGGTTTTCTATTGGAACAAAGATTTTTTCTTTTTTTAATTTTTTGAGCTGATTTAAAATATCCTGTTTAATATAAGTTGTTGCAAGTGTTGAAAATTTTACTTTCTTAGCTGGATCAAATTTTAAAATTGCATTTTCCAGTGCATATTCACATTCAACTTTAAGAGTTTCTTTGACGTATTCCTGTTGAATATTAAACTGGTTGATGCAAGTGTAAATCAATCCCTGATTAGCATTTACTAATTTGTAGTATAGTTCGGTTGTGAGTTTTTCTCCGTCTTCCAGTCTTTTGTTTACTGCTGCAATCTGTTCTTTTGTCATTTGTTTGTAAAGAAATTAATTAAAACTATTCCATTCGGAAATCTTCGCCAAGATAAATTTTTCGAGCCAGTGGGGAAGCAAGGATTTCTGATTTGCCGCCCTGAACAATAATCTGGCCTGTAGAAATAATAATGGCTCTGCTTGTAATTTCCAGTGTGTCTCGAACATTGTGATCTGTAATCAGAATGCCAATTCCACGGCTTGCCAGCTGTTTGATGATGCTTTTAATGTCTGCAACTGCAATAGGGTCAATTCCTGCAAATGGTTCGTCAAGGAGCAGAAATTTTGGTTCAATTGCAAGAGAACGTGCTATTTCTGTACGTCTTCGTTCACCACCACTTAATGTGTAAGCCTGCTGTTTTCTAATTCTGCCAATTTGAAACTCTTCAATTAATTCTTCAAGCTTTTGCTTTTTCTGCTGCTTTGTTAAATCTTTTCTTGTTTCCAGAATTGACCAGATATTTTCTTCTACTGTTAATTTTCTGAATACGCTTGGTTCCTGGGGCAGGTAGGAAATTCCTTTTTGTGCTCTTTTGAACATTGGAAGCTTTGTGATGCATTCTTCGTCAAGAAAAACATCGCCGCTTGTTGGTTTGTAGAATCCTACAATCATGTAGAAACTTGTGGTTTTTCCAGAACCGTTTGGACCGAGCAGACCAAGTACTTCGCCGGTGTGCATTGTAAAATCAATTCCCTGAACAACTTTTTTTCGCCCAAAAGATTTATACAGACTTGAAACTCTCAGTGTATGCTCCTGACCGTCACCAGCATAACCTTGAGCCAGAGTTTTTCCTGCGTCTGGATTTGCCGGCTTTGTTGCGAGATTTTCTATCTTTATATCTTTTTCAAAGAATTCATTTTCTGCAATAGGTTTGCTTTCTGAAATTTGCTGTTCAGCTGCGGAATTGTTTACCTGATCAATTTTCTTTGATTTCTTTTTACCAAACATAATCTTCCTGATTTATTTTTTTGTTGTAACTGAGCCTGTTACCCGGCCGTCTAGTGTGATTTCCTGTGTGTCCAGATTCAAACTGATTGTCTGGGCACGGAATGTGTCGTTTCCCTGCACAACTTTTGGGTTGCCGCTCATATCAAGCATTTGTGTTTTTTTATTATAAATTGCATAGGCACCGGTACAAGTGTTGTTTTTCTGTTTAAGGCTAACACCAATCTGCATAACTGCAATTTCATTGTTCTGGTCGTATTCAATGCTTTGTGCTTCTGCATCAACGTCTTTTTCTGAATCCTTCATCCGGACAAAATCTTCCAGTAAAGCAATTTTTGTTTCTCTGTCGAATGTCATTTTGCCGCATGAAAAATCCATTTTGTCCTGAATACCTTTTACGTTTCCAGTTGCAATAATGGTGCGGAAATTTTCGCCGGTGAGTTCAATTGTGTCTGCAGAAATTTCCATTTTTTCTGTTTTAACACTGGCATTGCCGCTTAACACTGTTCTGTCACTTTTTTCACTGGCTGTTCCAGTCATTGTATCTGCACTAAAAGTAATAATTTCTGCAAAAGTAAGTCCGTTAAAAATGAGTAAAAAAATCAGCAGAGAAAATATTTTTTTTGCAGAAATAATTTTCATTTTGTTTCTCCTGGTGATTCTGTTTTTTTCTTGTCTGTATCAACTGTTCCTGAAACTGTATCTGTAAATGAATAAGTTCTAGAAACTCCACTTGCAGAAAAACCACGGCCCTGTAATTCAACATCATCTCTTTTAATATAAACAAAGTCTGTAATGCCGCTGATTAACTGTTCGCTTTTTCCCATCCATTTTAGTGAGTCTGCTATTATCTGCATTTTGGGATCTGAAACCTGAATGTTTATATTGTTAAAAAATGTGTAGATTTCTTTTCTTGTATCTGCACTAAGAATTCCACAGCTTCCTTTTGTTTCTTCATTCCCATCTTTGTTGAAGGTGTTGAATTTTACATCCTGAGCATAACTGGAGCCTGTATCTTTGTATTGTTCCATAGATTTGCAGGTAAGCTGCATTGTTAGATTCCGGTTTTCATATTTTGAAAGAGTTGCATCTGTAAAAATAAATTCTGGAACTTTGCTTTCACTTTGTGTTTCCTGATCATAGTTTAAGGAACAGGAAGTGATAATGAGAATGGTAGATGCTGCAAGAATCAATCTTTTAAAATTCATTTGTAATATTATAATCGATTATTGTTTAAGTGGCAATCAGATGTTTATATCAATTTGAAAAATCAATTTAAGTGTGATATAATAGAAAATATGAACAAAGAATTTATTCCATACCTGGACAATATTGAACGAATATTAAGCAACGCTCTTCCATTGATGATTAGTGGAAAATGGGTTAAAGACAATTTTGGCAGCCTTGAAAATGTTACTGCCGAAGATTTTTCTCCTCTTGTTAAACCAACTAAAAGTCTTATTCAATTAGGCGGCAAAAGGTGGCGTCCTTTAATGCTTGTGCTTTGTGCCCAGGCTTATTGTCAGAAGAATTCTACTATTAATATTGATGTGGAACAACTTGCATACAGTGTTACTCCTCTTGTGGAATTTGTTCATACTGCAAGCTTGATTCATGATGATATTGAAGATTCCAGTGATACTCGACGTGGAAAACCTGCTGCTTATATTACTTATGGTGTTGATGTGGCAATTAATGCTGGTTCCTGGCTTTATTTTGATGCAACTGTTTGTATTGATTCTTTGAATGTTTCTGCAGAAATAAAAAATCAACTTTACAAAGTCTGGGCAAATGAATTACGACGGCTTCATCTTGGGCAGGCAATGGATATTTCATGGCACAGAAATAAAAATGTAAGGCCAACAGTTGATCAGTATTTAACAATGGTAAGATGCAAAACTGGAACTCTTGCAAGTCTGGCTGCAAAAATCGGAATGACAATTGCTGGTGCTTCGGAAGATGAATGCAATCGCTCTGGAGCAATTGCAGCAGATATTGGCGCCGGGTTCCAGATTATAGACGATGTTATTAACCTTACTACTGGAAATCCAGGAAAGAAAAGAGGTGACGACATTGTTGAGCGCAAAAAAAGTCTGCCGGTAAATTTATTCTTTGAAAAATTCAGTTACAGTCACATTGATAAATCGGCAGCTCTTCTGGAGTGTTTTGAGAAGGCTCATTATGAGGGAATAGAAAGTTCTGCTGTAGAACAAGCCATTGGTATTCTGGAAGAATTTGATGTAATCAACATGGCAAAAGAAAAAGGAATTGAATTAATCAACACTGGGCTTGAGCAACTTGAATCACTTTTGGGAAGCGGCAAGTATACTGATCTCTTGAAGAATCTTTTTAAAGGAATGGTGCCTTCTGATGCATGAGAATCCTGCAGTATTGAATAACAATGCCATTCTCTTGAGTAAAGCCGGAAAATTTGATGAGGCTGTAGCATGTTTTAAAAGAGCATTGCTGATGGACAATAATAATTCACTGTTCTGGTATAACCTTGGAATGACTTACAGAGATGCCGGAAGAACAGAAGATGCCATTAATGCTCTTGAAACAGCTTTTAAAATAAATCCTAATCATATGGATGTGATTCTTAGTCTTGCAACTATTTTGTTCCAGGAAGAAAATTATTTAGAAAGTCTGATGTACTGTTCACTGGGAATTGATGTATGCCATACAGACAGTAACCTGTGGAATCTGCTTGGTGTTAATCATTTTGCATTGGAAGAGTTTGAGCTGGCAAGTATTGATTTTGAAAATTCTCTGATGTTTAATCCATATAATGCCGATGCTTTGTTCAATTTAAGAGATACCTATGATGAACTGGGGAATAAAACCGGAGCCCATGAGTGTGACCGGCGTTTGAAGGAAATAGAAAAATAGACAGGATATAAAATGAAAGACAGATGCCTTGTTGTAGAAACAGAAGAAAAAATAAAAGTTGTACCATTGATTACAGATGCATGCCTTAGCTGTAAAAACGGATGCGCTAAACAGGGAACTCCCTTTGCAGTTGGAAATTCAAAAGGTTTTGATTTGCAGAAGGGTGATCTTGTTTTTATAGAAGCTTCAAAAGTGAGCCAATCAGTGCAGGGACTTGTTTCTTTGCTGGTGCCTTTTGCTTGTGCAGTTGCAGGTTTTTTTGTTTCTTTTTTTGTAAATAAGAAATTCAATGTTCCAGAAAAATATGCTGAAGCTTTACAGGTTCTGTTTGTTCTGGGATTCCTTGTAATAAGTGCTGGATGCATTTACTTCTTTAGCCGAAAATTTAAAAACTGGGGCAAACCAGAAGTTGTAGAGAAACTTTAAATTTGTAGAATTAAAAATCAGTTAGATAAACAAAGCCGGTTGATTTCGTCTGCCATGTTTTCCAGAGATACTTGTTTTTCTACTGCGCCTAACTGGAATGCAACTTTTGGCATGCCGTAAACTATGCAGGATTTTTCATCTTGTCCTAAAGTCCAGCCGCCTTGTTTTCTGATTTCACATAGTTCTTTTGCACCGTCTCTTCCCATTCCAGTCATAATAATTCCAAGACATTTGTTTTCATAGACACTGGCAACGCTTTTAAAGAGAATATCGGCACTTGGTCTGTGACCGTTGCATGGAGGCTCCTGATTAATGTGACAGATACTGGCAAGAGGCATTTTTTCTACTGTGATGTGATAATCACCAGGAGCAATAAGAATTCTTCCTGGTTTTAATAAATCACCTTCCTGAGCTTCTTTTACTTCCAGTGGACATATTTTATTTAACGAATCTGCAAATTCTTTTGTGAAGCCTTTAGGCATGTGCTGTACAACAAGCATTGGTGTTTTTATGTCCGGACTAAGTTTTGGAAATACTTCCCGCAAAGCATTTGGGCCTCCAGTTGAAATTCCAATAGCAACAACTTCAATTTTTCCGTGTTCCCTGATTGGTTTTACATCAGTTTTTTCTGCCGGCAGCACTTCTGTTTCATAATGCACTTTCATTGCTTTAAGATATGAGTCTTGTGAAGCAATTCGTTTGCCTTTTTTTTCTGCATATAGCTTGCCGTAAGAAAACAAAAGTTCGGTTAATCTTTTACTTACTGTTGTAAGATCGCTGGTATCAGTACTTCCTGGTTTTGTAACAAAATCAACTGCACCAAGTTCCAGACACTGCATTGTTATGGCACTGCCTGCTTTTGCGATAGAAGAAAGCATAATTACTGGAATATCGATGTTGTTTTCTTTGCGCCATTTTAAAAATTCAACACCATTCATTTCTGGCATTTCAATATCCAGAACTATTATATCCGGTTTTAAAAGTGGAATTTTATTTACAAGAAATTTTCCGTTCATTGCAGTTCCGCAGGTTTTAATTCCAGGGGCGGCGTCTACAATTTTGGATATAAGATTCCTCATTAATGCTGAGTCATCGCAAATTAATACATCTATTGTATCTGAAGTTTCAATAATCATTAGTAACTCCCGGATGATTTCTTTTCGTAAATGCAGGCCCAGTCTGTTCTAAGGAATTCAAAACGAGTCTTCATTCCAAATAAACTTTCGGAGTGGCCTATAAAAAGATATCCGTGTTTGCCCAATGTGTCGTAAAATTTTTCTACAGTACTGAGCATTGCAGCTTCGTCAAAATAAATCAAAACATTGCGGCAGAAAACAATATCCATGTTCTGCAGACCGCTGTTATGTCTTAAGTTGTGATAATCGAATTTTATTGTCTGCATTAATTCTTTTTTTGCCTGGTATCCGTTTTCTGTTTTGTCAAAATATTTTGCCAGATATGCTGGTGGAATGCCTTCAACTTTGTTTGCTGCGTAGTGTCCCTGCTGACCAATCATCAGGGATTTTAAAGAAATGTCTGAGGCAACAATTTCAAAAGTATAGCCTGGCGGAAGAATTTCTTTCATAATCATTGCGATTGTGTAAGGTTCTTCTCCAGTTGAACAGCCGGCACTCCAGATACGGAATTTTGTATTACCAGAAGCTTTTTTTTCTTCCAGAAGTTTTGGAACAACATAGTTTGTAAGTGTATCAAAATGAATCTGGTTGCGGAAAAAATGAGTAAGATTTGTAGTTATTTTATCAAGAAATTCTTTAAAGATAGCCTGATCATTGATAATCATTTCAAAAAGCTGATCTGGTGATTCCAGTTGTTTTTCTCTCAACACTTCTCGAATTCTTGAATCCAGAACAGCTTTGTTTGATGCAGTAAAAGTAATTCCGCTGGCATCATAAATTGTTTTTTTAAACTTCTCAAATTGAGAATCTGATAATACTTCTACCATAATTGAATTTTACCACATATTTTTAAAATTTTCCACTTTTTTGTTTAATTATTTACCAAAGCAGGCACAGCATAAACCGTCGTCGGCTCCTAAACTTAATGCGCCTTCCATGCTCAGGTAGGCAAGGGTATCTGCTCCGATTTCTTTTGCTATTTCTTCAAGACTGTGGTTGCAGGCTATTAAGTGCTGGCAGTCTGGAACATCAGTGCCGTAATAACAAGGGGCTACAAATGGTGGCGAAGAAATTCTCACGTGGACTTCAGTTGCTCCGGCTTCTCTTACAAGTTGAACTATATGACCGCTGGTTGTTCCCCGAACGATTGAGTCATCAATCAATATAACTCGTTTTCCTTTTACAGTTTCTGCAATTGGATTCAATTTGATTTTTACTTTATTTGCTCTTTCTGCCTGGCCCGGATTTATGAAAGTTCTTCCGATATATTTGTTCTTTACAAAACCAATTCCATAAGGTATTCCACTTTCCTGGCTGTAACCTAAAGCGGCATCAAGTCCACTGTCTGGAACCCCGATTACAACGTCTGCTTCAACTGGAGTTTCTTTTGCAAGAATTTTGCCGGCTTTTACTCTTGAAGAATGAACGCTTACTCCATCAATGATGCTGTCTGGTCTTGCAAAATAAATGTATTCAAAAACGCAAAGTGATTTTTTTGTTTTTTTGCAGTGAGTTGTAATTGATTTAACTCCTTCTTCGCTGAACACAACAATTTCTCCAGGTTCAATATCTCTTACAAATTCTGCACCAATAACGTCCAGGGCACAAGTTTCACTGGCAATAATATATTGAGTTGAACTTGTTGCTGCATCCCAAATTTTTCCGTAGCATAAAGGACGGTAACCTTTTGGATCACGAACTGCGCAAAGCTTGTCGCCAGTCATAATGACCAGAGAGTAGGCACCTTGAATTTTTTCCATTGTTGAGCTGATGGCACTTTCTATGTTTGTGCAGGTTAGACGCTCTTTTGTTAAAAGGTAAGCAATTGTTTCTGTGTCGCTGGTTGAATGAAAAATCGATCCCTGAAGTTCAAGCTGTTTCCTAAGTTGAGTACTGTTTGTTAAATTTCCATTGTGGGCAACAGCCAGGTTTCCATTCAATCTGTGAACTTCAATTGGCTGAACATTTGCTCTGATGTTTGCACCTGTTGTTCCATATCTTACGTGTCCCACTGCCATAGATCCGTTGCCAAGAGCTTCCAGTTTTTCTGAATTAAAAACATCGCTTACAAGACCAAGATCTTTGCAGCTTTTAAAACTACCGTTGCTGTTAACTACAATTCCGCAGCTTTCCTGACCTCTGTGCTGCAATGCAAAAAGACCAAGATAAACTTTGCCGCTTAAAGGAGCAGGTTGAGTTGAATAAATTCCAAAGACTCCGCATTCTTCGTGTAACATTTTAAAATCCTATTTTAAACTGGCACCAATAAGTCCCAGGAAAAGAGGGTGAGGCTTGTTAGGTCTGCTTTTGAATTCCGGGTGAAATTGAACTCCCACATAAAATTTGTTCTGTGGAATTTCAACAGTTTCTACAATATAATCATCTGGACTTGTTCCGCTTATGAGTAATCCTTTTTCTTCCAGAATACTTCTGAATTTATTGTTGAATTCATAACGGTGTCTGTGGCGTTCAGAAATTTTCTGGGTCCTGTAACATTTTTCCATCATTGTATCCGGTTTGATTTTACAAGGGTAGGCGCCAAGTCTTAAGGTTCCGCCTTTGTTTACAGATTCGTTCTGGTCCGGCAAAAAGTCGATTACTTTGTTCGGTGTGTCTTCATCAAATTCGCCGCTGTTTGCATCTTTTAAACCTGCAACAAATCTTGCAAAACTGATTACTGCAATCTGCATTCCTAAACAGATACCAAGATAAGGAACATTGTTTTTACGACAGTAATTTGCTGTAAGAACCATGCCTTCAATTCCACGGCTGCCAAAACCACCAGGAACAATTACACCGTCAACATCGGAAAAAGTGTCTTTTATAGTTGAATCGTTGATTGTTTCGCTGTCGATCCATTTAATGTTTACAACTGCACCGTATTCGTAGCCGGCATGTCTTAACGCTTCTGCAACACTTAAATACGCATCGTGAAGCTGAACATATTTTCCTACAAGAGCGATTGTAACTTTCTTTGTGCGGTTCTGAATTTTCTGGAGCATTGTGTTCCATTCTGTTAAGTCGGCCTCTGGAGCATTGATGTTCAGTAGACGGCAGACAGTGTCACTCATCCGCTGCTGTTTTAACATTACCGGAACCTGATACAAATCTGGCAGTGTTAAATTTTCAATTACGCAGTCTTCAGAAACATTGCAGAACATTGCAACTTTTTTAAAGATGTTTGGTTCAAGTTTTTCATCACAGCGCAGAACAATAATGTCTGGTTTAACACCCATTCCCTGAAGCTCTTTTACAGAATGCTGAGTAGGTTTAGTTTTGTGCTCATCACTTCCACTTAAAAATGGAATCAAAGTTACGTGAATATAAATTGCGTTCTCTTTACCAACTTCAAGACCAACTTGTCTTATGGCTTCAATAAAAGGCTGGCTTTCGATATCTCCGGTTGTGCCCCCAACTTCTGTAATTACTACATCTGCATCACTGGTTTTTCCAACGTTGTAAATAAAATCCTTGATTTCATTTGTGATGTGAGGAATTACTTGTATTGTTTCTCCAAGGTATTCACCCCGGCGTTCTTTATTCAAAACATTCCAGTAAACTTTTCCGCTTGTAATGTTTGAATATTTGTTAAGGTTTTCGTCGATAAATCTTTCGTAGTGTCCCAGGTCCAGATCTGTTTCTGCCCCATCTTCTGTAACATAAACTTCACCATGCTGGTAAGGACTCATAGTGCCCGGGTCAACGTTGATGTAAGGATCAAGTTTCTGACTGGCAACTTTAAGTCCTCTGCTTTTTAAAAGCCGTCCAAGACTGGCAGCTGTAATTCCTTTTCCAAGTCCGCTTACTACACCACCAGTTACAAAAATGTATTTAGTCTGTTTCATAATTCATTTCCTAGTTTCTACAAGTTGGAATAACCCATAAGGTATTCATCAATTTCTCTTGCACACTGACGTCCTTCTGCAATTGCCCAAACAACAAGACTCTGTCCACGATGCATGTCTCCGGCAACAAAAACTTTTTCTACATTTGTAGCATAGGCTTCTGGTCCTTTGGAAGTTGCAACTGTTCCCCGGTTTGTCATTTCTGTTTTAAAACTTTCTGCTGTATATTCTTCTGCTCCAACAAATCCTGCGGCAACAAGAATAATGTCTGCTGGCAGTTCTTTTTCTGTTCCTGGAATTTCGCAAAGCTTGCGAACACCGTCTACCATTTTAAATTCAACCTGTACAGTTTTGATTCCTGTTACGTGGCCGTCTTTCTGGTAGATTTCCTTGATTGTTGTTTTGTAAACACGAGGATCCCTGCCTGCAGTTGCAATTGTTTCTATCTGGCCGTAATCAGTTTTGAGAACTTTTGGCCACTGTGGCCAAGGATTGTTAGCCTGTCGTTCAACTGGAGGCTGGGGCATCATTTCTAATGCAACAACACTTTTTGCACCAAGACGAACACAAGTTCCCGTACAGTCATTTCCTGTGTCACCACCACCAACTATAATTACGTTTTTGTCTTCTATTAAATTTTTTGCTTCACGGAGAAGGCCTGTATCAAGAAGTTCTTTTGTTACGTTTTTAAGGAAATCAACAGCCGGGAAAATTCCTTTTGCGTCTTCACCCAGAACGTTAAGCTTTCTTGCTTTTTTTGCACCGCAGCACAAAGCAACTGCATCGAATTCCGAAATGAGTTTTTCTGCTGGAATATTTTTTCCAATGTCGGCATTTGTTTCAAAAACAACACCTTCTGCTTTCATCAATTCAATTCGGCGGTCAATAATTTTTTTGTCCAGTTTCATGTTAGGAATTCCGTACATTAAAAGGCCGCCAAGTCTGTCTTCTCTTTCAAAAACTGTAACGTTATGTCCCCGGCGGTTAAGAAGATCTGCAACAGCAAGACCACTTGGACCGCTTCCAACAACTGCAATTTTTTTACCGCTTCTGACTTTTGGAATTTGTGGTTTCATGTATCCGCTTTCAAAAGCTTTTTCGATAATGTAAAGTTCATTGTCGTGAATTGTAACAGGGTCTTTAATGTCTTTGTCATTGCTGTAATCTTTTTCCATACTTATACAGTTACACGCTTTTTCGCAAAGAGCAGGACATACACGACCAGTAAATTCAGGGAAGCTTGAAGTTTTAAGAAGACGCCATGCAGCCATATCGTACTGTCCTTTATACAATGCGTCATTCCATTCAGGAATAAAGTTATGAAGAGGACATCCTGTAACCATGCCACCAAGTTTGATTGCGCTCTGACACATTGGAACGCCGCAATTCATGCAACGGCTGGCCTGAACTTTTCGTTCTTCATCATTTAAAAGAATATGCATTTCGTTAAAGCTTTGAATTCTTTTAAGTGGATCAATCCAGTCATTTTCAACTCTAGTATATTTCAAAAATCCGTTTGGGTTTCCCATAATTTTTCCTCACTCTGTGAAATTGGTAATTGGTTATGCAGTCATTTTTTTGAAAGCATTCAAAACTGCATCTTCATGTTCTACACCATTTGCTTCTTCTTCTGAAATAAGCTTGAGCATCTTAGCGTAATCATTTGGAATAATCTTTTTAAAGTGGCAGGCTGTTTTGTCCCAGTCTTTAAGAATTGATTTTCCCAATTGGCTGCCTGTTTCTGCAACGTGTTTTTCTACAAGAGATTTAACAAGTTCAATATCATGTTCTTCTTTGAGTTCACTGATTGTAACAAGCTCTTTGTTGAGTCTCTGGTAAAGGTCGTGATTTTTGTCCAGAATGTATGCAATGCCACCACTCATACCTGCGGCAAGATTTTTTCCAGTCTGTCCCAGAATTACTGCAACACCACCTGTCATGTATTCAAGTCCGTGATCACCACATCCCTCTGCAACAACTGTAGCACCACTGTTACGAACACAGAAACGTTCACCAGCAATACCGTTGATAAATGCCTGACCGCTTGTAGCACCAAACAATGCAACGTTACCTGCAATAATATTTTCTTCTGCTTTGTAAGCTGCATTTTCTGGAACTTTTACAACAAGTTTTCCGCCGCTCAACCCTTTGCCAAAACCATCATTTGTGTCGCCGGTAAGTCTGATTGTTAATCCCTTTGGAATGAACGCACCAAAACTCTGTCCGCCGCCGCCAGTTGCATTTACTACAAAACTGTCTTCTGCAAGTGAGTTGCCAAAAGTTTTCTGAATTTCTGAACCAAGGATTGTTCCAACTGTTCTATCTGTAGAAGATACTTTAATGTTGAACTGACCTTTTGCTCTGTATTTGAATTCTTCAAATTCTTTTAAGAGAATTTTTTCATCAACAGTTTTTTCAAGTTCAAAGTTGAATACATCATCCTGAACAAAGTGTGAAGTCATTCCTGCTGTTTCCGGACCTTCAAATTTTGCCAGGATTCTGCTCATATCCAGGGTGTTAAATCTTTGTGCACCAACTTTATCTTTTACACCAAGCAGTTCACTGTGGCCGCACATTTCTTCTATTGAGTGGAAGCCAAGCTTTGCCATGATTTCACGAAGCTCCTGTGCGATGAACTTCATAAAGTTTTCTACGTATTCAGGCTTTCCAGTAAATCGTTTGCGCAGTTCACTGTTCTGAGTTGCAACACCAAAGGGACAAGTGTCAAGGTTGCAGACTCTCATCATTGCACAACCCATTGTAATAAGTGGAGCGGTTGCAAAACCAAATTCTTCTGCACCAAGCAGACATGCAATTGCAACGTCACGACCGCTCATCAACTTTCCGTCTGTTTCGATTGTTACTCTTGAACGCAAACCGTTCTGGATAAGTGTCTGGTGAGTTTCTGCAAGACCAAGTTCCCAAGGCAAGCCAGCGTGATGAATACTACTTAATGGAGCAGCACCAGTTCCGCCGTCGTGACCACTGATGAGAATAACCTGTGCACCTGCTTTTGCAACACCGGCTGCAATTGTTCCAACGCCTGCTTCACTAACAAGTTTTACAGAAATGCGGGCAGCCCTATTTGCATTTTTTAAATCGTAAATCAACTGTGCAAGATCTTCGATTGAGTAAATGTCGTGATGTGGTGGAGGCGAAATAAGTGAAACACCTGGAGTTGCGTATCGGGTTTTTGCAATCCATGGGTAAACTTTCTTTCCTGGAAGATGTCCGCCTTCTCCTGGTTTTGCTCCCTGTGCCATCTTAATCTGAATTTCTTTTGCACTTAACAAATATTCTTCTGTAACACCAAAGCGTCCGCTGGCAACCTGTTTGATTGCACTGTTCTTTTCTGTACCAAGTCTTTCTGGTTTTTCTCCACCTTCACCGGAGTTTGATTTTCCGTGGAGATGATTCATTGCAAGAGCCATACATTCATGGGCTTCCTGGGAAATTGAACCGTAACTCATTGCACCAGTTTTAAATCGCTTTACAATTTCTTCAACGCTTTCTACATCGTCAATTGGAATTTCTCTGGCTTTTTCAAAATTGAGTTTAAGCATTGCACGAAGAGTATGAGGATGAGCATTGTCATCAACAAGAGTTGTGTATTCTTTAAACTTTTCGTAGCTTCCTGTTTTTGTAGATTCCTGCAAAGCAATGATGATTTCTGGTGAATACAAATGGTCTTCGCAAGTTGGTCCTCTTCTGAATTTATGATTACCAACGCTGTCCAGATGAGTATTAACTGTAAGTCCAAGAGGATCAAATGCCTTGTTGTGATGGAAGTTAACGTCTTCTTCAATCTGTTTAAGACCAATACCACCAACTCGGCTTACTGTGTTTGTAAAATATTTTTCTACAACATCCTGAGCAATACCAACGGCTTCAAAAATCTGTGAGCTCTGGTAACTCTGGATTGTGCTGATTCCCATTTTTGCAGCAATCTTAACAATACCGCCGATAATTCCTTTGTTGTAATCATCAATAGCAGTGTGATAGTCTTTATCAAGAAGTTTCTGATCGATAAGTTCTGCAATAGCTTCGTGAGCAAGATACGGGTTGATAGCTCTTGCACCGTAACCAAGAATCATTGCGCTCTGATGAACGTTTCTGATTTCTGCACTTTCAAGAATAATAGAAATTGCTGTACGTTTTTTAGTGCGGATTAAATACTGTTCAACACCACTTACTGCCAGAAGACTTGGAATTGCCACATGGTTTTCGTCAACACCCCGGTCGCTTAAAACAATAATGTTGCTTCCTTTGCGGTATTCTTTGTCGATTTCTACAAACACATTTTCCATTGCTTTTTCCAGAGATGTGTTTTTATAGTACAAAAGAGAAACAACAGAAGTTTTAAGTCCCTTCTGGTTAAGGTTCTTGATCTTCATCATATCAACCCCAGTTAAAATAGGATTGTTGATTTCAAGAACAGTACAGTTTGAACTCTGTGGATTCAAAAGGTTTCCGTCGCTGCCAACGTATACAGTTGTATCTGTAACAACTTTTTCACGAAGACTGTCGATTGGCGGGTTTGTAACCTGAGCAAAAAGCTGTTTAAAGTAACTGAATAAAGGCGGATGCTGATTACTCATTACAGCCAGTGGTGTATCAACTCCCATTGCTCCAGTTGGTTCAACACCATTTTGTGCCAGAGGAAGAATCATTTCGTTAACATCTTCGTAGTTCCAGCCAAATGCACGGTACATAATGTCTCTTTCTTCCTGACTGTAAACTGGAATCTTTTTGTTAGGAATTTTAAGATCGCCAAGATGTTTAAGATTCAACGAAAGCCATTCACCATAAGGATACAAATCTGTGTACATCTTTTTTGCATCAACATCAGAAATCAATTTTTTCTGTTTTGTATCAACAAGGAGAATGCGTCCTGGCATTAATCGGCTCTTGCAGACAATCTGATCTTCTGGAATATCAAGAACACCAACTTCACTGGAAAGAATAAGTTCATTGTCTTTTGTAATATAGTAACGGCTTGGGCGCAGACCATTTCTGTCTAAAGTAGCACCAACAATGTCACCGTCGCTAAAGAGAATTGCAGCAGGACCGTCCCATGGTTCCATCATAGTTGCCCAGTAGTGATAGAAATCTTTTTTGCGGCTGTCCATTGTATCATCATGCTTCCAAGGTTCTGGAATACAGATCATGATTGCAAGCGGGAGAGGCATTCCGTTCATTACCAGGAATTCAAGAGAGTTATCAAGCATTGCAGAGTCACTTCCAGAAGTATCAACTGCAGGGAGAATTGATTTTAACTCATTTTCGTTGTAGTTAGGAGAAGTGATAGTTTCTTCACGGGCCAGCATTCTGTCTACGTTACCGCGGATTGTATTGATTTCTCCGTTGTGTGCAATGAATCTGTTTGGATGTGCACGTTTCCAGCTAGGTTGAGTGTTAGTACTGAATCTTGAATGAACAAGTGCAAGAGAAGAAACAAAATCTTTGTCCTGCAAATCTTTGTAGAAAGTTCTAAGCTGTTTTACAAGGAACATTCCTTTGTAAACAATTGTACGGCTGCTTAATGAACAAACATAAGTGCCGCTGTTTGAATGTTCAAACTGTCTGCGGAGAACATAAAGTTTTCTGTCAAAATCAAGACCCTTTTCAACATCTTTGGGGCGTTCAATAAAACACTGATAGATAGAAGGCATGCAGTCTCTTGCAGTTTTTCCAAGAACGTCTGCATCAACAGGAACTTTACGCCATCCTAAAAAAGTCATTCCAAGATTAGAAGTTAATGTTTCAATCATCTTTTGTGACTGGGCTCTCTTAAACTTATCCTGAGGAAAGAAAAACATGCCCACTCCATAATCACGTTCATCTTTTAAATTGATGTTTATCTCTTTAGCAGCTTTCTTAAAAAACTTGTGACTGATCTGCAGCAGAATTCCAACTCCGTCACCTGTCTGGCCAGATGCATCTTTACCTGCACGATGTTCAAGCTTTTCTACAATCGAAAGAGCATTGTCTACGATTTTATACGACTGTTTGCCATCGATATTTACTACTGCACCGATACCGCAAGCATCATGCTCAAATTGTGGTTCATAAAGAGTTTTCATTACTTCCTCCAATATAAAAAAAATGGCGACAATGGTCCTACAGTTTAAAGACAATTCTTCCCTGTAAGACGACCTCATTGTCGCCATCAATAAATTCAAATAAAAAAAGACGCTTTACGGGAATACAGAAATTTTCTGCTGTCCCATAAAACGTCTTTGTTCTATAAAAATATAATGTTTTATGTTGATTTATTCAAGTAGGTTGATGGATATTTTTAAATTTTTAGGCATAAACTCACTTAAACTAAAAGTTGGAATTTTTATAAAAACTTGAACTAAAAGTTGGAATTTTACCAAAAATTTGAACTAAAAGTTGAAATTTTGCATGTATGGAGCACTAAAAAAAGGTAGGGTTATACCTGCCACACCTTTGAATATATAATAAAAGCGGAGGATAGGTTATGAGAGTTGATTATGAATTGGAGTCTGAATACATGGATGCTGCAGAAAAAGTGGATTTAGGAAGGGAATTTTGTTCTGAGTGCGGAAAATATTGTTATTCAGAAAGAGAGGCGGGGCGCATCATTAATTTGAACAAACGACATCATTGTAATGATCATCTGGGAAAGGTTAAAAAAATTCCAAAAAGAAAATACTGGTGCTATTCTTGCGGTCAGTTTCATTTAACAAGTATGCCTTATTATAAATCGGAAAATATGAATGCAAAGTGGGAAGAAAGGTTTTACAGAAAAGAAAAACAAAATGAAAAAAAGAGCAATAAAAAGCTGGCATAAATGAGATCCCGGATCAGGTCCGGGATGACACGTGGAGGTGCGGGATGACACGTGCAGTTTGGAAGACCTTGTAAAATTTTCTGTGTAAATGGCTGACAAATATGATACTCTTAAGGAG
>JAEDJS010000028.1 GCA_016296205.1 Treponema sp.
TAAAACCGCTAAAATAGCGCGGCTTTATCTTACCAAAAGTTTGCGTTGCAAACTTATTATTAAAAAAATGTCAATCGATTGTTGAAACAATCTTCTTGACTTTTTATAGGAGACAAAAATGAAAAAATCATTATTGGTTCTTGCAGCTGTATCATTGGTTGCAGGTCTTTTTACTGGTTGTCAGAAAAATGCAGCCGTAAAAAACACAGACAAAGTTTTCGTTCTTGGTTTGGACGATGCTTTCCCACCACTTGGTTTCAGAAATGAAAACAACGAAATTGTAGGTTATGATATTGACCTGGCAAAAGAAGTTGCTAAACGTCTGGATATGGATTTTGTTGCACAGCCAATTGACTGGGCTCTTAAAGAACAGGAACTCAATACTGGCAAAATCGACTGTATCTGGAACGGTTTAACAATTACAGATGAACGTCTTGAAGCAATGTCTTTCTCTACACCATATCTTTCAAATGCACAGGTTGTTGTAGTTAAGGCAGACAGTGGAATCAAAACTCTTGCAGATATGGCTGGAAAAGTTTGTGGTGTTCAGGCTGGTTCAAGTGCTCAGGATGCTATTGAAGATAATCCGGAATTTAAGTCATCTTTATCAAGCATTGTAGAATTTGCAGAAAATATTACAGCATTGAATGATCTGGAAATTGGTCAGGTTGATGGTGTTGTAATGGATCTTATTGTAGCAAATTATTCAATTGCACAGAAAAACAAGAATTATGTTGTTCTTGCAGATACTTTGTCACCAGAAAATTACGGTATTGCTTTTAAGAAAGAAAATACAGAGCTTCGTGATAAAGTTCAGAACGCTCTTATGGAAATGGTTGCAGATGGAACAGTTGCAAAAATTTCTTCAAGCTGGTTTGGTTCAGATATTTCTGTTTTAGGCAAATAATATCAATAATATAAGGAACTAAAATTCCTGTCACTGTGCTCTCTAAAAGGGGAGTGCAGTGCAGCTTCTTTTTTGTATGCAAACATTTACTTTTTTATCATTGAATTCTGAAGGTCTCAAAAAACTTTTAATCGCCATGTTAAACAGTACAGGCGTTTCTATTGAAGTTTTTATTTTAACTTTATTGTTTTCTATACCTCTGGCACTTGTTATTGCTTTTGGAAGAATGAGTCGTTATAAATTAATTTCTGGAATTACAAACGCATTTCTTCTGGTGATTAGAGGCACACCACTTATGCTGCAGCTTTTCTTTGTTTATTTTGCTCCTCCATTGCTTTTTAATCACGGTTTTGACCGTTTTACTGCAGCAATTATTGCAATGGTTATTAATTATGCATGTTATTTTGCAGAAATCTATCGCGGTGGAATTCAGGCTATTCCTCTGGGACAGTATGAAGCATTTAAAATATTGGGCTTTTCCAAAAGTCAGGGATTTTTCCAGATTGTTCTTCCTCAAGTTGTAAAGAAAATTATTCCTGCTATGGGAAATGAAGTTATCACTCTTGTTAAGGATACTGCTCTTGTTCAGGTTTTGGGGGTTGCAGAACTTTTCCATGTTGCAAAAACTCAGAGTGGTCGTTTGGTAAGTGTTCTGCCGCTGTTCATTGCCGGAATTTTCTATTTTATAATGAACTGGGGAGTATCAAAAGCTTTTGCATTGCTGGAGAAAAAACTTGGCTACTACAAATAATATTATTCATGTTGAAAACTTAGGAAAATCTTTTGGCTCTCTGGAAGTTATTAAAGAAATTTCATTTGATGTAAATAAAGGTGACGTTCTGGGAATCATTGGTCCCAGTGGCAGTGGTAAGTCAACTTTGCTCAGGTGTATTACCCAGTTGGAAACTGTTAACAAAGGTTCAATTTCTATCTGCGGAAATCCCATGGTTGTTAATGGTGTTTACAGTGATAAAAAAACGTTGCGTCAGATTGGGCTCCAGGTTGGTCTTGTTTTCCAGAATTTTAATCTGTTTCCTCATTTTAGTGTTTTGCAGAATATTACTCAGGCACAGAGGGTTGTGTTAAAAAAATCAAAGGAAGAAGCAGAAGAAACAGCCATGTATTATCTAAAAAAGATGAATCTTGAGCAAAAAGCAAAAGCTTATCCTTGTGAACTTAGTGGTGGTCAGCAGCAGCGTGTAAGTATTGCCCGTGCTCTTGCTCTTAAACCGGAAGTTCTTTTTTTTGATGAACCAACCAGTGCCCTGGATCCTGAATTAACTGGAGAAATCCTTGCAGTAATTAAAGAACTGGCCAGTGAAAAAATGACAATGGTTGTTGTAACTCACGAAATGGCTTTTGCAAGAGATACAAGTGATAAAATTATTTTTATGGACGACGGTGTTATTGTGGAGCAGGGGAATCCAAAGGATGTTATTGAAAATCCACAGAATTCCCGTACTCAGGATTTTTTGCGGCGGTTTAATTCATAGATTTGAGCAAAACAAGTTTTGAGCAAAACAGATTTGTGCAAAACAGGTTTTGCGCAAAACACTTGTTCATTTTATAAATTAGTGTAATAATAAAAATATTAAATATAGGAGGTGCCTAAATGGGTGCTTTAATCGTTGGAATTATTCTTATTGCTTTTTGTGTATTTGCATGTCTTCCAAAAGAACTTATTAGTTTTGGTCTTGCCTGGGGACCGGAAGTAATCAACTTTCTTAAAGGTTGTGCACCAGTTCTTGCTGCTTTTATTGGTCTTATTGCAATTTTTATTGGTTTTGCAGACATTAAAGACAAAAAAGAAGCAAAACGTGAAGAAAAACTTGCAAGACAGGCAGAAAAAACAGACGATAAATAATCCGCCGGTATTGTTAATTATTTGAATTTTTATTGGGAATTTACTGATTTTACCTTGAATTCAGTTGACTAAATCCCTTAAAAAGTGGTAAATTAACTTACCCCGTATAAATTTGGCAGGAACCGCTTCAATTCCTGTTAATCGTCAATAGTATGATGCAATATTTGCGACGTAAAACTTTATAGAAAGGTATATAAATGAAAACTATTTTTGTTAAAGAACAGGATGCTGTACAGAACTGGTACATCATCGATGCAGCAGGCAAAAACTTGGGCCGTGTTGCAGCTAAAGCCGCAGCAGTAGTTCGCGGAAAAGCAAAGGCAACTTACACACCAAACCAGGAAATGGGTGATGTTGTAGTTATTATTAACGCAGACAAAGTTCAGGTAACTGGCAACAAACCAGATGGTATGTTGTATCGTCATTACACTGGATATGTTCGTGGTTTGAGAGAATACACATTCAATGAACTTCTCGCAAAACATCCAACAGAACCACTCCGCCGCACAGTAGATGGTATGCTTCCACACGGAAGACTTGGTAGAAAACTTCAGGGCAACGTAAAAATTTACGCTGGTTCAGAACATCCTCATGCTGCACAGAATCCGCAGCCACTTGAAGTATAATTAGGAGCTTATTGTGAAAGAAACAAAGAAAGATATCGCAATGGGAACAGGAAGAAGAAAGACTGCAGTTGCACGTGTTTATCTTCGTGAAGGTTCTGGAAAAATTGTTGTAAACGGAAAAGATTTTAACGAATACTTTGCTTCAGATGAACAGAAGCAGGTTGTTCGCCAGCCACTTTTGGTAACATCTCTTGAAAACAAGTTCGACATCCTCATCAATGTATGTGGTGGTGGTTTGAACGGTCAGGCAGGTGCTTGTCTTCATGGTATTGCTCGTGCTCTTACTCAGTACGATCCAGATTGCCATACAGCACTTAAGACAAATGGTTATCTTACTCGTGATTCACGCATGGTTGAACGTAAGAAGTACGGTCAGCGTGGTGCTCGTAGAAGATTCCAGTTCAGCAAGCGCTAAACTTACGTTGGAAATTATCAACATAAAGCAGACAATGCCTCAGGTTTTAGAGATAACACCCGTGGTAGGGTCTGCATTTTTTTTGCGTACAGATTATCTGGAAATTGTCTCTCCCCTGGAACTGGATCCTGCAAAAAATGGGTTTGGTGTTCTGGGACATGTAAATTCAATCAATTTTAACCAGGAAAAAACAGATGACCTTCTGAACGCCGCCAAATGTTTTGAAATAGAAAAAAAATCCTTGGAATATCTGGCAAGGGCAGAGCAGTGCCGGTTTCTTCTGACTCAAAAACTTTTAAAGAAAGAATTTTCAAAAAATCTTATTAATAAAGCCCTTGATTATCTTGAAAGTCAGAATTATCTAAGCGATGTAAGGTTTGCCGGTGCCTTTTTGAGAAATCGTGGAATTGATCATCTGGAAGGTGAATCAAGACTTTTACAGGAACTTCTAAGTAGGGGAATTAATCGTCAGGTTGCTTCTGATGCTGTTGCGGAATATTTTTTGTCTAAAGACCAGGAAGAAATTTGTTTAATGGCTTTTCAGAAAGTTAGCAGGCGCAAAAAGGATCCAGAAAAAATAATTGCATATCTGCTTCAAAGTGGTTTTTCCTATTCCATGATTAAGAGAGTGATGTCTAAATCAACTTAATTCAAAAAAATCTTTAAAAATCTCTAAATTTTGTAGAGTTTTTTGACTTTTTGTAGTATAATTGAATTTATGATACAAAATGTTAATAAAGAAGAGAAAAAAAAATCAAAAAAATTTAACAAACCTTCAGTGTATTCAGCTCTGGAAGTTGCAAACATTTGTGGCGTTGTAAATCAGACAGCAATAAATTGGATTAGAAATAATTATCTCAAAGCGTTTAAGACACCTGGCGGGCAGTTTAGAGTTTATCCAGATGACCTTGTTGAATTTATGAAATCAAGGAAAATGGAAATTCCGGAAAATATTCTGGAACAGTGCACTAAAATTGAAAGTCAGAATAATCGTTCAATTCTTATAGTTGATGATGATCAGGGATTTAATAATGTTTTAAAAAAATATCTTGAGACTCAGTTTGCAGATTTTGAAATTCATCAGGCATTTGACGGATTTGAAGCAGGAAGTATAATGACTTCTGTAAAACCTGGTTTTGTTTTTCTTGATTTAAATTTGCCTGGAGTTGATGGTTTTGCATTATGCCAGAAGATTCAGACAAGTGAAATTTTTGGAAAGCCTAAAGTGTTTATTGTTACTTCTCTGGAAGATGACCAAGTAGAAGAAAAATGCCTTAAGATGGGAGCATCAAATTTCTTTAAAAAACCAGTTAATTTTCCGGAACTGGCTTCTGTAATAAAATCATGCTGAATTTGATTCAGGTCTCTCCCCCAGAGATTCCGGGTCAAGCCCGGAATGACACGCCCGTTGTGTCGTTCGCGCCCAACAATTGTCATCCTGGGCCCAACAATGTCATCCTGAACTTGGTTCAGGATCTCTCCCACAGGAGATTCCGGGTCAGGCCCGGAATGACACACTTAGTCCCCAGAGATTCCGGGTCAAGCCCGGAATGACACATTGGTTGGGACGACCCGCGCAGTCGGAATGGAAGGGACGTTAATTCTGGTAAATGTATGCAGGATAAGTCATATCCGGCGAAATTGCTTTTTCCAAAACCTCTGGTAATTGGTCATTATTAAATCCAGCGGAGTTTTTAAATTTTTTTGCGGCCATGTTTAAATAATAAAACAAATCCTGTGGAACTTCGTATTTGTAATCAACTACATCCAGCTGCTGGTTTTCAAATTCTTTTTCTTTCATAGAAGAAATCATCTGGTCAAAAGTTCCAATGTTATCAATGAGTTTTAAATTTTTTGCCTGGTTTGCAGAATAAATTCTTCCGTCTGCCAAAGATAAAACCTGGTTTTTTGAAAGTTTTCGGCTTTCTGAAACAATGTGGGTAAACTGATTGTAACATTCATCACTAATGGACTGGAGAATCATTTTTTGCTCTTCTGTCATTGGCTGCAATGAACTGCCCATGGTTTTATTTTTCCCGGAATGAATTGTTGTTGATGTAATTCCGTGTTTTTCCATCAGTTTGCTCAAATCAACATGCTGGCCTGCAATTACACCAATGCTTCCTGTTTCGCAGTTTCTGTTGGCCCAGATTTGTGTTGCCGCACATCCAACATAGTAACCGCCACTGGCTGCAATTGGTCCAAAGTATGCGTAAACTGATTTTCCACTGGCTTTGTAGTCTTCAAGTGCCAGATAAAGTTCATCGGCCTGGTAAACTGCGCCACCGGGAGAGTTAATCCACAATGCAATTCCTTTGTTTTTTGAATTGTTTTTTAATTTGGAAATTGTTTCAAGAAGGTATTTCTGATTGTAAGTCTGATTTTTTTCCTGGATTGTGCCTTCAATAAATAATTTTGCAATAAAATCACTTTTTGGTTTTGGAGCAGGCTGTTTCTGGTTTCCAAAATTAAAAAGAAGGGAGGGTTCTTGGAATGATTTTGAATTTATAGTAATTGACTGTCTTGATTTGTGTGAAGAAAAAAGTCCCAGTATTCCAATTGCTGCGGCACAAATCATTATGACGGCAAAAATTATAATATCTGATCTGATTTTTTTGCTCATTAGTTTCCTCCTTGTTCTGATGAATGTGAATCTGTTGAATCCGATGATGTGTCCTGTTTTGCACTTGTTTCCGATTCAACAGGTCCAAAATCACTTTCTTTAAGTTCACCCTTCTGAATTGACATGATTTTAAGTGCATGATAAGCATTTGTATAACTCATTTTCATGTATGGATTGAGCCAGAAGAAACCGATTCCTGCAGTTAAAATACAAAGAATTCCCCAGCCAAGGAAACTTAATGCCATTGTGAATAAATCACCCTTGTGGCCTTTTGTCATCACTTTTGAAATTTCCATTGCCTGGCCTACGCTTATTTCAGGGTTTTCTGCAATTACGTAGAACATCTGGGAATATGAAAAAGCTTTAACAATCCCTGGAATGATGAACAGAAATGACCAGAGTGTAACCCAGATTGTAAACCAGAGATGCCCCAGGAATGCTTTTGCCCACATGCTGAACCCTTTGATAAAATCATTAAATGTTGCTGGATTTCTTGTGCGGGATAATTTGCAGTATACTGATGTTTCTGCCAGTGACATAACGGAATTTACAAGTATTCCAAGAAGTGAAATTAAAAGCATAAAATTGCTAATTCCTGAGTCTTCGGTGAAACTAGGGGAGTTGATTAATGAAGTAATTACTGTAATGAAAATTGTAATAAGAACAGGTGTTGTCCATCTGTTTTTTAACTGCTTAAGTGCAATTGATTTGTAGGTTTTTCTTTCAAACATAATATTTTCCTTATTGTTTATTTGATTTATTTTATAATTTTGCAGTTAATTTCTCAAGAGTTGTTTTCCTGGGCTTCTTTAAGGAGTTGGGAGTAATATTTTGGTTCAATATCATCTTCTGTTAATCCGCATTTTTCTAGAATGGACAGAAGTTCGTTTTGAATAAGTTCCAGAGTTCCAACATCTTTAGGTTCACTTACAATTTCTATTTCTATAAAATCACCCAGGGGAGGAACTGTGCAGACTTCGATGTTTGCAATTAATCCCTCATCGTTGAGAAGTTCGTTTGTAATATCATACTGGAACTCATGGACTTCTTTGATTTTTTTTAAACTGATTTTGAATCCGGCGTCTTTTAAAAATTCTTCAAATGGTTTTCTGTCGCCAATAATTGTTTCGTGTTCTTCGTTGACTTCTGTCTGCAGACCGTTTACGTTTCGCAGTTCTTTTTTCTTGTATGTAACAATTGTGATTTTTTCGCAGTTGAATTCCTGTTCACGTATCCGGATAGAAATTTTATTTTTCCAGTAAGTGTCACTTCTAGTTAAAAATCCTTTGTAAATGGAAAATTTTTTTAATTTTTCAAGAAGCTGTTCCTTGTTTTTTACTCTTGCTTTGATTTCTGTTTCAATCATAAGTGCTCCTGTTTAATTGATGATTTTTAATTGATGATTTATATCTGGTAAAGACAGTAATTGTTCCCTGCAGTTTTTTCTATTGTTAGTCTGCACTGTTCATCTTTTTTTAGAATCAACCTTAAATCGTGGATGTACTGATAAAGTGTCTGTCTGTAATTTTTTTCTGTTGAATTCCAAAGCTGTCTGCAAAGGCCTTCTACGCTTTGATTTTGTTCAATATTATCCAGAAAAATTTCCAGCAGTAAAAACATCTGGGGTGGAATTTTATATTTGTGTTTAAATTGGATTCTCCAGGCTGTTGAAAATTCAGTTTTGCTAGGTTTGTCTGAATTCTGGAAAAAATCAGGGGGAAGTTCACCATGTTCTGACTGGAAGCATTTGTAACCCATTTCTTTACGGAGGTTTTCTATAAGGATTTGCTGTTCCAGTGATTTTTCAAATACAATTGAATTAATTTTTGGGTGATCTTTGATTATTTTCTGGATAAGCTGTTCCCTGGATGTAAATAAGACAGTTGTATCACCGTTTTTATTGAGTTTTTTGATTGATTCCGAAAAAAAATTCTGATTCCTGGCTAAAAAATAGTAGACCAACAAAGCCTCCAATAATTAAATTATAGCACAATTTTTATTCTTTATGTTGTATAATAAAAAATAAACTTAATATAAGATTTTTGTAAAATTTCACTGGAATCTGGCCGAAATTATAAAGTATGAAACGATTTGGAATCATTCTGGCTTCCTCTATTATTTGTTTTTCTCAACCAGTTTTTGCGGCACGTGCCCCAAGAGTTCCGCCGGTAACTTTAAAGCAGATTGATGAACAGATCAGACTTAATAATTATTCTGAAGCATTGCGGCTTTGTTCTGAATATTGCAAGCAGAAACCAGACAATTTTGACTCAGTAAAAATTCGAATTGATAAAATCATGGCTATCAGAAAGCGGTACAATTCTGTAGAAGGTAAATTGATTGATTCAAGCATTAAAGGTGAAGATGCTGACAAAAACTATCAGATGGTTCTTGAACTGGAAAAAATAGAAAAAAATCCGTCGATTATTCATTCGGCAATTCGTTCCGAAATAAAAAACCTTAATCAGTTTAAGGCATGTCAGAAACGTTTCCAGGAAATTATTAATGGAGCACTTGAACTTTGTCAGGCAGAAAAATATTCAGAAGCGCTGGAAAGTTTTAGAACTGCAGAAGCAGAAAAGCAGAATGCATTTGAAATTTACCACGAAGATTTTATAGAAGAATTTGATGCAGAAACAGTTAAGAAAACAGACTCAATTATTGGCCGAACAAATTTAACTATTTCCGCTCTGCAGTCAATTATGTTAGAGTGTCAAAACTCAGTTAATGTTTTTTGTGGGGATATAGAAAAAGACAGTTTTGTGGAAGCTAAAAATTCATTTGTAAATGTGCAGAACTGTTTTAAGCGTTATTCAGATAAGCGTAATGAATTTTTTGATCAGGGGTATGAACTTCTTGCCCTCATAGAAGAAAATAAAAGCCAGATTGTAACAGATGCTGGTTATCTTCCATTTGTTTCTAAATTTATTTTGGGTTTGGAAAGTAATTCAGAAAGTGGACTGCTTGGAGCTGCTGATTCTTTTTTTGTTCGTAAAACAGAAGATATGAAGAAAAAAGTTGATGAAAAAATTCTTGCCAACAGTAAACTTATATCAATGGATCTGGATAAGGAAAATCTTTTTAAGTATCCGGCAAATCATACTCAGTCAAGAACAAGTCTGGCAAAATGTACAGATTACCTTAATCTCGCTTTGAACGTTAACAATCTGTATGATAATTTAAAGACAGAAACTGGTTCACTGGCAGATAACTTTAAGGAATATTCAGATAATACTCTTGCTGATATTGAAAGCTTAAAGTCTATTGCTGCTTTGCTTGATGGAGTTAAACTTATTTCTAAGGAAATGAATAAGTATGAAAATTTCCAGACAAAAGAAGATGCCAGATTTGTTTTTAGAAATGTAAAGCTTTCGGATTCATATACTGTTCCTGTTTTGAATGCAGTAAAACAGCTTGATAATATTGGTTTCCAGTATAGCTCGGTTCAGAATCTTTCTATGGTTTTTTCTGCCAACACAAAACCAGCAGGTGATAAAGCATTTGAACTTGTTGCGGATATTGTGGAGCAGGCAAAAAATGCTGGCGGTGATTTGTGGAACATTGTTGGCTCTCTTTATAAAAATGGTTCCAGTGAATTGCTTGATGAATATAAAAATCAACTTGCAAAAGCTCAAGGATATTTGCCGTCTCTTGATCAGGCTGGGGAAGATGATGAAGGTTTAAAACAGTATCCAGGCCTTTGTCTCCAGACAATTCAAGGACTGTCTAAGTTGATTTCCAGTGACGAAAAACTGTTTAAAACTTATTTGAATAAACTTGATGCTGCAGAATCTTATTCATCTTTTGTGCAGGAGTCGTCTAAATCAATTTCAAATGACATAAAAGAAATTGCTGCAATTAAAAAATCCATTCAGGAATTGGAACAGAGAGCTCAAAGCCAGCAGACAAAAAGTAAAGTGGCAAGAAACGAAGCTGAGTTAAGATTTAACCAGGCAAAGCAGGCTCTTGCAAAAGAAAATTTCGATCTGGCTCGAGCTTCCCTTCTTAAAGCCCGTGAGAAATATACAGAAAGTCTTTCGCTGAATGAAGATGAAAGTTTAAGAAAGAAAAGTGACCAGGAGCTTATTGCGTTGGGCAGAAGTATTGCAACACAGGAAAACGAAATTGTTGTTCGTGATGTGCGCAATCTTAAAAATAAGGCAAGAAATGAATATTATGCCGGTAATTTTGATGGTGCAGATGTTTTAATTACTCAGGCAGAAACAAGATGGTCGGTTACAAATGTTAATGACGATGCTGAGCTTCAGAATTTAAGGGCAATGGTAAATACTGCATTGTCTATGAAAACTGGTCGTGTAATTCCGGCAAGTGCTCCTCTTTATCCGGAAATGAGTCAGATTCTTTCTCTGGCAAATCAATATTTTTCCGAAGGCCAGAAATTAATGAGGCAGGGAAATCGTGAAGAAGCATCTGTTATACTTGCACAGGCAACTCAAAAATTAAATGAGTTAAAACTTGTTTATCCTCTCCATCAGGAAGCAAGTCTTTTGTCTCTTAAAATTGATCAGCTTCTGGATAAGCAGGCATTTAATAAAATGTTTGCCCAGAAAGTAGCCAATGCCCGTTCAAATTATAAATCAAGTGATTCACTTTTAAAACAGACAGCTTATAGTGAACTTGTAGACTTGTATGAAATAAATCCAGACTATCCTGGACTTAAAGATTTAATTTATGATGTAGAAATTGAACTTGGTATGCGTAAGAAACCAGTTGATGATTCATCATTAAAAAAGAGTCAGCAGCTTTCTGTCCAGGCAAAAAAAATTCTTGCCAGTGCTGGTCGTGATTCAATTAAATTGCAGCAGGCAAAAGAACTTGCACTTCAGGCACTGGAACTTAACAGCGACAATACAGTTGCAGTTATGGTTCTTGATGAAGTTGCTCTTAAAAGTGGCGGTCAGGCTGCAGTTGTTCTTTCCAGTGAGGATGAACTTCTTTATCAGAAAGCAGTTAAGGAATTGAATAAAAATAATATTATTGGTGCAAATACAATTGTTCAGCAGCTGCTTGCAAAAAAATCAAACAGGCAGTCAGCAAAAATCCTGGAATTGCAGAAAAAGGTGGAATCGGCATTATGAGAAAATATTTGTTAAAAAAATCATTCACTTTTTTTGCAGCCTTATTTTTAATTTTGCTCTCAGGTTTTAAAGTGAGCGCAAGAACAACTTATTGGGAAAACCCGGAAAGTGTTACAAAAACAGATACAAGATTTCCAAAAGCTGTAAGTCCCAACAATTCATCAGGAAGAATGACATCCTACGTTTTGTGGGAAGAAGTAGAAACTACTCGCAAGCGTCTTTATCTTAGTGCAAGAACTACCACCGATGGTATCCGCTGGCGTGAATGGAAACGATTTTCTCCGGCAATTAATTATTCGGGAGAAGTTCCTGATGTTTATTCTGTTGCAATGAATGATGCGGGAACTGTTGTGGCTGTTGCTCTTACTGGTAAAAATCAACTTACTTCGTTTGTGGCTTCAAATGGTTCTTCATTCCAGTCGTATCAGATTCAAAAGGTAAATGAAAGTTATGTTGCTCCTCGTGTTTATGCCACTTCTTCCGGGTTTATTCTTTTTGCATCCTTAGGTAAAAATGAATCCTTTAATCTTGTTTATTCTACTTCAACCGATGGAATTAACTGGTCTGGATTTACTAAATTTCAGCCCAGTGCAGAATTAAGAAATCCTTTTGTACCATATCTTGCCAAAAATTCCAGCGGACAAGTAATTGTTGTTTTCCAGGCACAGCTTTATCAGAATAACAGACTTTCGTATCAGCTGTATTCAACTATTTCAGAAAATGGCGGTCATTCATGGTCTCCTGCAAAATTGATTACTGATCAGAAATCAATGGAAGCTGGTTCTCGTGGTGAATTTTTTAATTACAATAATCAGCGTCCTTTTATCATAAATTTTAAAGATAACGGACAGGAGAAATTTTTTCTTACATGGGAACGATCCTGGTATGCTTCAGAAAATGCCAGCATCTGTTTTGCAGAGCTTTCGCCATCGGGAGAAATTAAAGGTTATTCAGAACAGGTAACTGATCTTGCAAATGCTTCCAATCCAATTTTGTTTTCTTTTGAAAACCAGTTAAATTTAATCTGGTTTGATAACAGAAGCGGAACAGAGAGAATTTATACAGCCGTAAGAAACGGATTGATTTGGGAAGAAGAAACTTTATCAAATTCAAAATATCCTTCAACTTTTGGATACCCGGTTATTTCTCTTGCAGGAAAACAGTTGAACTTTGTCTGGCAGCAGCAGGAAGAAAAAAATATAAACTCTTCACGAATTGCAGTTCTTGCTCCCGATCATACTGCAGAACCGCCAGTGCTTACTGCAAAATCGTTTAAAGAAGATAAACGATATTCTGCAGACGAAGCTACTGTTCAGATTAAACTTTCTCCTGATTCATCTGGTATTGCCGGTTACAGCTGGATTTTTACTCAATTTCCTGATGAAGAACCTCCGGAAGAAATCAACGGTCTTCCAAAAGATAATCTTATTACAGGAACTGCCACAGAAGACGGCACCTGGTATTTTAAAGCAAAACAGTATGACTATGCTGGCAACTGGTCATCTTCATCTTCCATTGCATTTAACAGAGATACAACTCCTCCAAATCTTCCTGTTATTCATGATGATTTTAAAGATGTTTACGGATTTTTGGAATCAAATACATTTTCTATTGAATGGGATGCAAATCCAAATGATAATGACGTTGCAGGATTCAGTTACATTTTGGAATACATTGCACCCCTTCCACAGGAACTTGTAAGTTCAAAATTCCATCCACTGGAAATTTCTGTTTCTGAAGCATCTCAAAAAATAAATTCTTTGTTTGATAAATACCGCACTCAAATTCATAATGTACAAAATGTTCCTAAATTTAATCAGGGGATGGTAAAAAAATCATCTTATGAAAATAAACGCAACGGGCTTTATGTCTTTAGTGTAGCTGCAATTGATGAATGTGGAAATATAGGCGAAAAGTCCAGTTATCCATTTGTTCTAAACAAGTATAAACCTTCCACTTATATTTCAACTGTTACTACAAAATATGACGAACTTGGTAATGCTTCTGTTTCTGTTTATGGTGGCGGATTTAATTACGAAGGAAATATCGACTGGATTTTTATTGATAAAGATGGTAAGGCTCCTTATGATGCTGAATTCCTTCTGGTAAACGGCAACTACAAGATTGATTCCGATTCAAAAATTTCTTCTATAAAATTGCCGGAACTTAAAGAGGGAAGATATAGAATCGGTTTGAATCATACAGACCGGGGGTTGTACTTGTCTGGACCTGTGCTGCAGGTAACAAGTCAGGGTACAATAAAAATTCACAGTGATTATTCATATACAGAAAGCTGGAAAAAAGATCAGAATAAATACAGAATAAAATTTAATGTGGGACGGCTTCTGGTGGCAGTTCTATTCCTTTTTGCATTCATAGTAATGATTGCGGCGTTCAAAGGATTAACTAAAACAGCCAGAGAAGCGGTATTGGTTAGAAAAGAAGTACAGGCGCTATTAACAGGAGATATTATGCCAAACACAAAAATTCAGAAACGAACATATACTAAAAAAGGAACAAGCTTAAAGGTAAAACTTGCTTCATTTACTGCCTCTCTTGTTGCCTCCATTGTAGTTCTTGTGTCTGTTCCACTTGGTTCAATTATGATAAATACTCAGACACAGACTCTTTCTTCTGGTTTGTATGAACGAGTTACAGTTTTAATGGATTCTCTTGCCAGTGGTGCAAAAACTTATCTGCCAACAAATAATATTCTTGAATTAAGTTATCTTCCTGATCAGGCCTTTGCATTGAATGAAGCTCGTTCTGCAACAATTACTGGTCTTGGAATTAATCAGCAGAATACAAATTTAAATTATATCTGGGCAACTAATGATTCTAATATGGAACAGAAGCTGGGAGTTGAACAGATTCAGTTTGGTTCTACTCAATACAACTCTCAAGAAATGGATTTGATTTGTAATCAATTTGTGGAATTAGACAAAGAAGCTGTTAATTCTGCAGGTGAAATTGCAAAACAGATTTCAGAACTTAATAGGGAAGGGATCCAGCTTGCTCTTAAAACAGACAGTTCCAGTGTAGCACGCCGAGATGAAATTGCTCTTGTTACAACTCAACTTAACAGCCAGCTGAATTCTGTTCTGCAAAATTTAAGTGTTAAGGGCAGCGGAAGTTATCCGGTTTACGACATTAATAATATAGACAGGAACAATACAAATTATCTTTTTTACAAACCGGTTTTGTACAGACAGGGTAGTGAACAGGCTTACGTGCGTGGTATTGTTCTTGTTGAAATTTCAACTTTGTCCCTTCTTAAAGCAGTTGATTCTGCCCGCAATACGATTTTGTACGCATCTCTTTTTGTTGCACTTGTTGCAGTAGTAATTGGAATTCTTGGTTCTCTTATTCTCGCAGATGTTATTATCAGACCGATTAAAAAGCTTGCAGATTATGTTGCAATGATTCGTGATACAGAAGACAAGGAAATTCTTCTTGACAACTTAATCGAAATCAAAGCAAAAGATGAAATCGGCATTCTTGGTGAAAATGTAAACGAAATGACTAAGGCTCTGGCAAAGGCTGCATCTGCTTCCAAGAATCTTACTGTTGGTAAAGATATTCAGACAAAATTCCTTCCGCTGGAGCAGGACGAAAATGGTGTTACTCTCACAACAGGTTCATTAAAGGCCAAAGGTGCAGACTTCTTTAGTTATTACCGTGGTGCTGATGAACTTTCCGGTGACTATTTTGATTACAGAAGGTTAGACAATGAACATTACGCAATCATAAAATGTGACGTTTCGGGCCATGGAGTTCCAGCCGCTTTGATTATGGTTGAGGTTGCCACACTGTTCCTGAGTTATTTTACTGACTGGGATATGAAAAATCCAAAACAGGGTGTTAACCTTGCTCCAGTAGTTGGCAAAATGAACGACCTTCTTGAATCCCGTGGATTTAAAGGAAGATTTGCCGCCTTTACTCTTTGTATTATGAATTCCCGCACAGGTGAAGTTTGGTTCTGTAATGCCGGCGATAATATTGTTCAGCTGTACGACGGTTTGGAACGCCGCAAAAAAGTTCTTACTCTTCAGGAAACTCCGGCAGCTGGAATGTTCAGCACAGAGTTGATTGACATGAAGGGCGGTTACCAGGTAAACAAAGTTCAGCTTAATCCAGGTGATGTTCTGTTCCTTTATACAGACGGTATTGATGAATCAAAGCGCAATTTCAGAAACAAAGATTATGAGTTGATAAAATGTACAGAAGGTCAGGAAGGCAGCGAACACGGAACTCACAAAAACGGTGAAACTTTTGAAGAAATGACACCTGATCGTGTTACAGAAATCATCGAAAGTGTAAACGCCAGAAGAATTTATACTCTCAATAAATACCACGACCCTGACGATTCACTGAACAAAAGCTATCAGTTTGATTTTACAAATTGTACAGGAACTGCAGAAGATCAGATTATGTCACTGGTTTGTGTAGAAAAAGTTTTCCGTATGTACAGACCTGCAGATTTAAGTGTCCAGCCAAAAGTTAAAGTTGATAAGAAAATTGATGATTATCTTGCTTCTCATTTTGTACAGTACAAGGATTTTGCTTCCCGCAAAGAGCCTGTTCCTGGTGACAACAATTCTGTTTACTACATGGGAGTAAGTGAAGATCCTCAATATGACGATTTAACATTGATTGCCATTAAAAAAGAATAGAAAAATAAATATCAAAAATTTTAATTGAATTTTTTACAAAATAATTTTACAATATAAGAATGTCTGCTCAATCAAACCCAAGTACATTCGATTCTCTAGTTTCAGGAATTTCTTCGGATGAACGTAGAGTTCTTCTTGAAAAAATGAAGTCTGGAAAGTCTGCAGAAGGCATTCAGCTTTCGTCAAAAGAAAATTTTGACAGAACTTCCGGATCTGCTAACCTGGATGCAAAGTTAAGTCAGGAATCTTTTCTGCTAAAAATCTGGTTCTGGATTAAAGCATTTTTTAAGAGCACAACTATTCAGGATGTTTATAATTCTTCTCTCGTTAGTGAAATTGCCAGAAATGTTGATCATAAATTTCCTGGAATTATTGATTATCGCCGGCAGGTGTTAACAAGAGCTTTTAGTGAACAGCTGAAAGAATTAATTCAGGCTCAGGAAGTTTTTAGACAGTCCGTTACCGCTTACGAAAAAGATCCTGCTGCTTTTTATGTTGTACTTGGTTCAATTATTGTTCCTCAGGTTGGAGAAGAAATGGATCATGATGCAGACCCTTATACTTATTCATTTTTAAAAGAAATCAACAGCGAAATGAGAACTTCTCTTCTGCGCAAAATGGATGATATTATGCAGAGAATTCCTCAGAATAAAAAAAATGAAATGTATGAATGCGTTCGTTCAGTTGAATGGCTTAAACAGTTTGTAAAATTGCCCCTCCAGAATCTTCTTCACAAATTTACCGATCTTGGTGGTGAAGCTCAAACCTGCTCCTTTGATGTTTGCGGCAGTGAAATAAACGCTATGGCAAAGGTTTTCTGCAATGGCCGCCGTGTAAGTGATGAACTTATTCAGGCTTTGTATATTTTTAACAAAAAAGCAGAAATGCAGGATGTTGATAATTTACCTGTTGATGAAGAGCATGTAAATAGTACCAGTTTTGTTGATCTGGCAGCACAGCAGTTTACTGTCATAGGAACTTTTATAAATGCTGTTCCAATGCGTGGTGTTTCCTGTGTTGTAAATAATAATGCACTTTATGTTCCGGAAGCTATTGGTGGCGGCGAAGACTGGTTTGTAAAATATAAAGGTCAGTGGAAAGTACTTTTTGATAAAAAATGGGAAAACTGGCTGAGAGATAACAAAACAGAAAAAGTAAAAGTTAAACTTAATGAATATTTTGGAATAGGAGATATTCCAAAATTTCCATGCCGTCCATGGACTCAATTATGGGGAGGAATCCCTTTCCGCTACGACATGACTTTAGGTTTTATCAACTCTTTTATCCGTGAAATTTCAATTCCATTTTTTAAGACTCTCAAAACTGTAGAAGTGGAAGGAGATTTTGTTGTTAAGGAAAACCGTCCGGAATTCTCTGATACGATTAACGCTTTTTCTGATATTAGTAATGCTGTTACAGAATTAATCCGCAAGTTTTCGGAAGAAGGTGAATATGGTTCTGTAATTTTAAAATACGCTCATGCAAAGGGAAAAACTCAAAATGGAGTTAAGAATGTTGAAGTTGTTATGAACGAAGCAGAGCGTATTGCCTCGGGGCTTATTGTTTCTTTTGGTGAAGCCAGCCGTAATATGATAAAGCTTTTGAACGGTCTTACAAGTGATTATGTAATTTCCGGCTACGGTGGACTTACAAATATTGGCCAGATTTCAGCAAAAAACGGTAAAACTTTTAAACATGATTTGATGACTGCAAAACTTGGAATTCAGCATGGGCTTGAAATTTTGCAGGATATTGAACCATTAGACAAACCAGTTGCATGATTTTTGGGAGTGAAAATTTATGGAACGCAATCAGTTTATTGGAAATTTTTACAGAGGAACACAGCCAGTTAAAGATGGACCAGTCTGGGGGCTTAGTTTTAAATCTCGTGGAAGCATGCGTTTCAGATGGAATGAAACAAATCAGAATAGAATTGATTATCTTGCAGAGGTTGCTCAGGGCAGGGATGTGTGTTCTATTGAATTGATTCATTCTAAAACTGTTTATGATATTCAGTCTAAAGATCAGCTGGAATTAAAACAAGGTGATGGAATCATTACTGCAAATAAAAATCTTCTTCCGGTAGTAACTGTTGCAGATTGTATGCCTGTTTATCTGTTTGATAAAAAAAAGGAAGTGTTTGGTGTTCTTCACAGCGGCTGGAAGGGAACTGGAATTGTAGAAGAAGCCGTGAATCTTTGCAAAAAAAATTATGGCTCCAGAATTGATGATATTTATGTATCATTGGGGCCTCATATTAAAAACTGCTGCTATATAGTTGATGAAGAACGGGCTCAGTATTTTAAATCAAATTTTGGTGAAAGCTGTGTTACTCTTGTTCAGGGTAAGTATGGTATTTTTTTCCCGGGGGATAAGTCTAAGGGTGAAGGTGTAACTGTTGAGAAGGGAGTTCAGACTTCCGGCAGAAAATACAAATTGTCACTTCTTAAAGCCAATCTGAATGTTTTAAAGAAATGCGGAATCCCGGACGAAAATATTGTTTATGCTGCAGAATGTACCTGCTGTACTCCTGAGCTTGGTTCATTCCGGCGGGAAACAAATCAACTTCCTGCAGATATGAGCCTGGAAGAAAAACAAAAGCAATTTACTCCAATGGCTGCATGGATCAGATGGTAAATACAGTTTAGTTTAAAAACTTAAAAAATACTTCATTCAATTACTAAAATATTGTCTCAAATTATTGAACATTTAAAACATAAGTTATATATTAGAAGACATATAATTCTTTATAAATTAGAGGCTAAATATGGCAACAAAAACAACAGCTAAAAAAACAGCTGCACCAAAGAAAGACAAAGTTATTTTGGCTTATTCAGGTGGACTTGATACAACAGTTATCATTCCATGGCTTAAGGAAAATTATGATTACGATGTTATTGCCGTTTGTATTGATGTAGGACAGGGTGATGACTGGAAATCAATTAAAGCTCGCGCACTCAAAACAGGTGCTTCTGCATGTTATGTTGTTGATGCACGCCAGGAATATATTGAAGAATACATTTGGCCGGCAGTAAAAGCAAACGCAGTTTACGAAGATGAATATCTTTTGGGAACTTCTACAGCCCGCCCTCTTATTGGAAAAATTCTCGTTGAATATGCACGTCAGGAAAAAGCAGTAGCAATCTGTCACGGTGCAACAGGTAAAGGAAATGACCAGGTTCGTTTTGAACTTGCAATTAAGGCTTTTGCTCCAGATCTTAAAGTAATTGCTGCATGGCGTGATGACAAATGGAACATGGACAGCCGTGAAGCAGAAATCAAATATCTTGAAGACCGCAACCTTGAAGTTCCAATGAAGAAAGATCAGTCATATTCACGTGACGAAAACATCTGGCATCTTAGCCACGAAGGTCTTGAACTGGAAAAAACAGAAAACGAACCAAACTACAAGCATATGCTTAAGAACACAGTTGTTCCTGAACAGGCTCCTGCAAAAGGTGAATACGTTAAAATCGAATTTGAAAAAGGAATTCCAGTTTCTGTTAACGGTAAAGCAATGGATGCACTCAGTCTCCTTACAGAACTTAACAAGATTGGCGGACGCAATGGTATTGGTCTCGTAGACATTTGTGAAAACCGTTGTGTTGGTATGAAAAGTCGTGGTGTTTATGAAACACCGGGTGGAGCAATTCTTTACGCTGCACACCGCATGATGAATCACCTTACACTTGACCGGGATACTTATCACTACAAGCAGCAGATTTCAATCAAGATTGGTGAACTTATTTACGACGGAAAAGTATTCACAACATTGTACGATTCACTTATGGCTTTTGTTGACAAGACGGAAGAAACATGTACAGGCTGGGTAAAGCTTTATCTTTGCAAAGGTGCTATCCGTGGTGCAGGTTCTGGTTCTGAATTCAGCCTCTACAATGAATCAATTGCTTCTTTCACAACTGGTGATCTTTATAACCACAAGGATGCAGAAGGATTCATTACATTGTTTGGTCTTCCACTTAAAGTTCGCGCAATGATGGAGCAGAAAGTTGGTAAAGGACAGGCAATTGTTACAAGCAAGAAGCTTAAGAAACGCCCAACAGAATAATTAATAACAGAGATGTCAGGTATAATGAAAATAAAAGATAAATTAAAAATTTTACTCCAGTTGTATCTGACATTCTTTAAAATCGGAATTGTTACTTTTGGCGGTGGATTAAGTCAGTTTCCAATTCTTGAACGGGAATTGGCCGATAGAAAAAAATGGGTAACTTCAGACGATATCCTTGATTATTACGCCATCAGTCAAAGTACACCGGGAGTTGTAGCTGTTAACGTTGCAGAAATCGTTGGCTATAAAATGGCAGGTGTGATGGGAGCAGTTGTTTCTCTTCTTGCCGCTGTTACTCCTTCAATTATAATAATCACAATTATTGCAAATCTTATTTCCGCTTTTGATCAGATTGAATGGATTCAGAAAGCCATGAAGGGAATTAACGTAAGCGTTGCAGCTCTTTTAACTTATTCAGTTATAAAATTTGCAAAAAAAACAGTAAAAAACTGGTGGGGAATAATTCTTTTTGCCGCCTCATTCATTCTTGTTTTCTTTTTGAATGTTTCTACTATCTGGGTAATTTTAGGTTCTGCTTCTCTTGGTCTGATTTTTGGAATAATCAATATTTTAAGTAATAAGAAACAACTTAAAGCCGCCGCAGAAAATAATCATCAACTGGAGAAAGATAAAAATGACGCTGATTAAACTGTTCTTTATTTTCTTCTATATTGGTGCATTTGCAGTAGGTGGAGGTCTTGTGGCTTCTACTTTTATGCAGCAGATTCTTGTGCTAAAATACGGACTTATTACTCAGGAAAAATTCTTTGCAATGCTTGCCATTAGTGAAGGTACTCCAGGACCTATTGGAATAAATATGGCAACTTATATTGGTAATGAGCTTTTTGGTCCCTGGGGCGGAATTGTTTGTACCCTTGGTGAAGTTTTGCCCTCTTTGATTGTCCTTGTGATTATCTGCCGCTTCTTTTTTAATTTTAAGGATACACCCCTTGTTCAGTCTATGTTCAGTACTTTGCGCCCGGCTACCAGTGGAATGATTATGGTTGCTATGGCTCAGGTATGGCAGATTTCTGTTCTTACAATAAATAATTTTAAGGAAAGCGGCTATCAGTTTGTTCAACTTTTTAACTGGCCTTCTCTTGCTTTTTTTGCTGTTTGCATTGTTTTTTTATTTAAAACAAAAATCCACCCGATATTTTTTGTAATAGCAGGTGGAATCTTTGGTGTTTTATTCTTATAATTTCTGAATGAATAATCAGTTTTTATTTTTTAGTTGATTTTGCAATTTCTCCCAGGGCAGTTACTATTCCTGCAAGATTCTGGAAGTCTGCTGGAACGATAATCTTTGTTGCCTGACCATTGGCGGCTTTTTCCATTGTTTCAAGACTTCTGAGCTTTATTACGCTTTCGTCAATTCCGGCTTCCTTAATCATTTTAAGACCTTCTGCTGTGGCCTGCTGAACTTCACGGATAGCCTGTGCTTCACCTTCTGCCTTACGGATGGCTGCTTCTTTCTGAGCTTCTGCTTCAAGAATTGCACTCTGTTTTTTACCTTCTGCCACAAGAATTTCAGACTGTTTCTGACCTTCTGCTATAAGGATTTTTTCCCGGCGTTCACGTTCAGCACGCATCTGTTTTTCCATTGCTTCACGGATTGCTTCCGGAGGCATAATGTTTTTTACTTCAACGCGGTTTACTTTTATTCCCCATGGATCGGTGGCTTCGTCAAGAATTGAACGCATTTTTGTATTGATTACATCACGGCTTGTAAGAGTAGAATCCAGTTCCAGTTCACCAATGATGTTTCGCAATGTTGTGGCACTTAAGTTTTCGATGGCTGTCATTGGTCGTTCAACACCATAAGTGTAAAGTTTAGGGTCTGTTATCTGCAGGTAAACAACTGTATCGATTTTCATTGTAACGTTATCTTTTGTGATAACAGGCTGGGGTTGAAAGTCCAGTACTTTTTCTTTAAGAGAAACTCTGTTGGCAATGCGGTCAATGAACGGAATTTTACAGTGAAGTCCAACTCCCCATGTTTTAACATAAGCTCCAAGGCGTTCAATTACATAACTTTCGCTTTGTGGAACAATTCTGATGTTAGTAATAATCAAAATCATTATTACTAAAATTACTGCTACTGTAATAAAAATAACTGGCATTTTTTTCTCCTATAAAAAGTCAAGAAGATTGTTTCAACAATCGATTGACTTAATTCGATTCTGCTGAATTTAAATCAATGGGCTCCACAGTCAATGTGTTTCCTTTGATTTCTGTTATTTTGCATTCTGTTTTTTCGTTGATTTCTGTACCGTTTTTTGAAGCAGCACTCCATTCAACTCCGTCAATTTTTACGGCTCCCTTCTGAAACTCTGTAATTTTAGCAGTTACAAGTGCTTTTCGTCCGATTAATGAATCGCTGTTTGTGGCAATTTTCTTCTGCTGGATTTTTTTTAAAACCAGTGGACGGGTAGTAAACAGAAGAACACAGGAACCTATTACAAAAATCAGTAATTGCCATATAAATGGAAGTCTTGTAAGTGATACAAGTACCATAAGAAGACTCATGGCGGCAAACCAGATTGTAGTAAGCCCCATGGTGCAGCTTTCAATTATTACAAGAATAACTGTAAGAATTACCCAGAACCATGGAGTGTTTGCCTGAAGAAATTGCAGTATGTTTTCCAATTTTTTTCTCCTTTCTTATTATATAATTTTTATATAATTAAATTATGGGTTAGGAAAATAAATTTGTCAATTGTAATTAAGGTAATTATTTGTCCAGAATATCATCTGCAAGTTTCTGCATTCTTTTGTCATTAGAAGCAATTACGTCTGCAATGCTTTTTAATTCTTCCTCTACATTCTGGGGCATTGTATAATTTTTTTTGTAATGAAGCTGATGTTCCAGTGCTGCCCAGAAGTCCATGGCGATTGTGCGAATTTGAATCTCAACTGGTATACTTCTTTTCTGGTCGCTGAAATAAACTGCAACTTCTACAATCAGATGCAGACTTCTATAGCCGTTCTGTTTTGGTTTTTTTATGTAATCTTTTTTCTTTATAAGCTTGATGTCATCGTGGGCAAGAAGGAGTTCTGTAACCTTGTAAACATCGCTGATAAAGGGGCATGTTACCCGGATTCCTGCCACATCGTAAAGATTTTCTACAATGTTATCTATTGTAACAGAAAGACCTTTTCTTTGCAGTTTGTCTGCAATGCTCATTGGTTCTTTTATGCGGCTGGAAATTGATTCAATAGGATTTCTAAGATGCTTGCTTTCAAAATCATCCTGTAATATTTCAAGTTTAGTTGATATTTGTTTGATTCCGCCTTCGTACATCATCATTAACTGCTGAAACTGCATTGCAATATCAAACATTGCCTGAGGATTTGAAATAATCTGTTTATTGTCTTCAGCAGTCTTATTTAAAATAAGTTCATTATTCATATTATTAAGATACAAAAAATTATTAAAAATGGCAAATTTTATAAGTGCCGAATTATTGATACAATCCACAAAAAATATTAATATCAATTTATATCAAGAGGTGTAGAAATGTCAAAATATTTTCCATTAAATAACCAGCAGCTTAAAGATTTGGTAAAAAAATATCCAACTCCATTTATTCTTTATGATGAAAAATCTATCAGAGAAAATATGGAAAAGTTCACAAAAGCTTTTTCTATTTTTCCGAAATTTCGTGAGCATTATGCAGTAAAGGCCTGTCCAAATCCATATATTCTTAAAATCCTTGCAGATTGTGGTGCTGGTGCGGACTGTTCAAGTTTGCCTGAACTTATGCTTTCAGAAATCAGCGGAATTAAAGGTGATCATGTGATTTTTACATCAAATGAAACTCCTGCAGAAGAATTTGTGCTTGCTTTTAAACAGGGGAACATCATCAACCTTGACGATTTTACCCACATTGAATTCCTTAAAAAAGCACTTGGTGGAAAACTTCCAGAAACAATCTGCTTCCGTTACAATCCAGGTGCAGATAAACAGGGGTGCAATGGAATTATCGGTAAGCCAGAAGAAGCAAAATACGGTCTTACAAGAGCACAGATTTTAGAAGCATATACAATTTGTAAAAATGAAGGGGTAAAACATTTTGGTCTTCATACAATGGTTGCTTCCAATGAACTTAATCCGGATTTCTTTGTTGATACAGCAAAACTTGTTTTTGAGCTTGCCGTAGAAATTAAAGAAAAGTGTGGTGTTAATATTGAATTTGTTGATTTAGGCGGTGGAATCGGTATTCCTTATAAGCCTGGTGATAAAGCTGTTGATTATGATTATGTTGCAAAATTCATTCGTGCTGAATACGACAGAGTTGTAGTTCCAGCAGGTCTTGATCCAATGGCAATTTACTGGGAATGCGGACGTCCAATTACTGGCCCTTACGGATGGCTTGTTTCTACAGCAGTTCACGAAAAGCACATTTACCGTGAATACATTGGTCTTGACAGCTGTATGGCAGACTTTATGCGTCCTGGGGTTTATGGCAGCTATCACGAAATTACAGTAAGCGGTAAGGAAAATGCTCCAAAAGATCATGTTTACGACATCGTTGGAAGCCTTTGCGAAAATAGTGATAAATTTGCAGTGCAGAGAGAATTGCCGGAAATTGTTAAAGGTGACCTGGTGATTCTTCACGACGCAGGTGCTCACGGAAGGGCAATGGGATTTAACTATAACTCAAAACTTCGCTGTGGTGAAATTCTCCTTAGAACAGACGGTTCGGTTAAGGAAATCCGCCGCAGAGAGACAATCGACGATCTTTTTGCCACACTTGACTTAACCGGCGTAAAAGAATTTAAGTAACCCCAGACTGTCACCCCGGCCCCCCAAACCGTCACCCCGGCCCCTCAAACCGTCATCCCGCCCCCCCCCAAACTGTCATCCCGGCCCCCTAAACCGTCATCCCGGACCCCGATCCGGGATCTCTGTCAAGAGCTTCCCCCAACACGTCATCCCGGACCCCGATCCGGGATCTCTGTCAAGTGCCCCCCAACACGTCATTCCGGACCCCGATCCGGAATCTCTTTAAAATAAACACATTGAAATTCAATGAATTCTATTGACTTGTTATAGAAAAATTTGATAAAATCTACTATCAAACTATGTAAAGGTCTGGAAAGGAACCCGTTACTCCTGCCAGAAAAATAAATAAGAGGTTTTAACATGTACGCAGTTATCGAGTACAAAGGCAAACAGTACAAAGCTGAAAAGGGCGCAACAATTCAGGTTGACAAAATCGACGCAGAAAAAGGCGCAAAAATCGAAATCAACAGTGTTCTTCTTGTAAGTAACGAAGGTAAAGCAACTGTTGGTGCACCATATGTAGCAGGTGCTAAAGTTACAGCAACAGTAGAAGACAGCATCCGCGACAAGAAAGTTCTCGTATTCAAATACAAGAGCAAGAAAGACTATCACCGCTTCCTCGGTCATCGTCAGGAATATACAAACATTAAGATCGACGATATCGTAATGTAATTTTTCCTGGGGTCGTAATGATCGAAGTGCTGCTTGAATGCAAAAGCTCCGGGGCAATCTGCAGTTTGTCTGCAAAAGGTCACGCTGGTTTTGCAAAGAAAGGAAAGGATATTGTTTGTGCGGCTGTAAGCAGTCTGCTTAGAACAACAGCTAAAGTACTTGAAGAAACAGGCGGCATTCAATTGAGCGAAACCAATTTTAGTGAGCGTGGAAATCTCGCATTCTGCGTTCATCAGACAGACAGTTCAGATTTAGTAACTGAGCGTCTTAAGTGCACTGCAAGTTTTGTTAGAAATGGATTGATACTTCTGCAAAATGAATATCCAGAGCACTTAATTTTGCGGGAACTCAAAAATTAAAAAAAATCGGTTAATTCCGATGGAGGACTAAAATGGGTAGATCAAAAGGTGGTAGCGGTGCAAAAAACGGCCGTGACTCTAATGCTAAAAGCCTGGGTGTAAAAAAATTTGGTGGTGAATTCGTTACTGCCGGTACAATTCTTGTTAGACAGCGTGGAACAAAAATCCATCCTGGCAGCAATGTAATGAAAGGCGGAGATGACACTTTGTTTGCAACAGCAGACGGAAAAGTTGTTTATGGCGAACGCAAAAACCGCAAATTCGCATCTGTAGAACCAGTTGCTGCAAACTAATTAAAAGTTAGTTAAGGTATACAACAAATCTACTAGTTTATAATGCCCGGCAAATTTCTTGCTGGGTATTTTTTTTAAAATCTAAATATTTTAATTTGGAGAAAAAATGATTTCATTTGCAGACGAAGCAACAATTCGTGTTAGTTCCGGGAAAGGCGGAAACGGTTGT